>DIZB01000010.1 GCA_002427805.1 Candidatus Saccharibacteria bacterium UBA6039 | reverse complement strand
AAGATGTGTATAAGAGACAGCTACCTGGCTGGGCAAGAGCACGTGCTCGCTCAATAATAACAGGCATAGTGGCATGTTCGATAACCTCATACGTTGTAACGTGCTCAGCATCAAGAGCTGCTGCAATCGCTGATGCCTCATCTCCTATAAGCAGGGCGTAAACTTGGTGTTGGACCATTTCGCGGGCAAGTATACTAAAATCCGAGCCCTTTGATGAACCGCCAAGAATGATCACTTTTGGCCCAGTAAATGAACGCAGGGCCGCAACAGCAGAACTTGGTGTTGTAGCGATGCTATCGTCGTAGTAGCGTACGCCGCCTACTTCACGGACAAACTTCAAACGATGCGGTAAACCACTAAAACTCGCAAGTCCATCCTGAATTGCATCAATCGATAATCCGTAGCGGCGAGCGACTGATATAGCCGCACAGGCATTTTCGACGTTATGATCGCCAATGAGTTGCAAAATATTGGTTGGGCAAATCACTTCACCCTTTTGCCAAAACTCACCATCGCGCGCATATACCGCACCGTCATCCGGGATACCATAGCGAAGCGCCGTACCATCGCCACTACGCTCAGAAATCTCGCGTGAATATTTATTTGTCGGGTGATAAAAGCACACATCACCTTCCTTTTGGTGAGCCCGAATTTCACCTTTCGCCCGTACGTATTCCTGCATATCTTTGTGAATATTAAGATGATCCGCTTCAATCAGTAGCACGACAGCTGTTTGAGGTGATCGTTCAAGATCCCATAGCTGAAAACTAGAAAGTTCAAATACGACAATATCCTCAGACCCAATATTCTCTAACGCATTAAGCGCGGAAATGCCAATGTTCCCAACCAGCCATGCCTTGCGGCCGCTGGCTTTAAACATCGACGCAATCAAGCTTGAAGTCGTCCCTTTTCCTTTGGTACCCGTGACGCCAATAATTGGTACTGGTGATTTTTCAAAAAATTCATTAGTCGCTGACCAAATTTTACCGTCGGTTACAATCCGCGTTGGCGCTAGACTTGCGGTTCGCACCACAAGGTCAAACCCGTTGAGTCTAGAAAACGCATCAGGCCCGAGAATTGTGGGAACGCCTAGTGGCACCTCGCGATCCGGTTGCTCTTTTTCATCAACAATCGTAATCTCATGCTCACCCTGGGCTGCCCAGTATGCATAATTTGCCTCACCTTCAATACCGTAACCTGCAATTGCAATCTTCATAGGTTTATTCTAGCGCGGTTCGAATAATGTTACTAATTTATCGTTGAGTTCAATGAGTTCTTGCTTTTCGCCACTGCTCACAGCCGCAAGTACCCACGTGTCTTCGTTAATAAACCCACGCGCTGTATCAATCATGCGCTGAAGCGTCACATTCTCGATCATTTTTGGCACTGCTTCATAATCTTTAATGAAGTCGTCCGCAAAGTAGCGACTCGTGTAAAAACTACTAATCTGCGAAACAGTTTGTGCACCCATTTGATAGCGACCAAGCGCGAATGATTTTGCCGCTTGAATTTCTTCCTCAGTAATCTTACCGTCGAGAACACACTTAATTTCACGCGTAATGATATCGAATAGTTCGCCAGCAGTTTCGTGATTTACTTGTCCGATAATGTCCCAACTACTGTCATAGTAGCCAGCGCCCACGTGAGCACTCACATTATACGCAAGGCCTTTTTGACGAGCCGCACCAAAAATACGTGAATACATCGTACCAGTCAAAATGTGGTTGAGGTAATGCATCGCATCAAGCTCTTCATCGCTGAGTTCGCGGGAAATTGCCATCGACCAGTTAAAGGTGAGGTTTGTCGCATCTTTACGACGAATCACGCTCGGGCCGTTACTCGTAAGTTCATCACGAGGAACTTCAAAGCGCTCACCTTCCATCAGGTTAAAGTCTTCAAGCTGTCGTTTAATTTCAGCTTTGCGACCTTCAAGTTTACCAGCAATCACAAAGCGCATATTGCGGGTAGTATGTGTACGGCGATGATGTTCGCGAACATCAGCAAGCGTGACTGCCCCAATTGTTGGAATCGACTGACGATACGTTAAAACATCCTCACCAAGCAGTTGCTGGACACGTGGCCACAAAATACGATGATGGTCGTTAAGGTAATTCGTCAGTTCGCTTCGTACATTCCCCTTCTCTGCCTGCAGCTCAACGTCGTTAAATTTCGGCTGACAAATTGCAAGTTTTTGAAGATCTAAAATTCTATCCCACTCAAAATCAGCGCAGTCAGCCTCATAGACCATTGAAAGATCACTCGTATATGCATTACGATACGCACCGTTCTTGGTAAACTCAGCTTCAAAGTCATGCTCAGTTTTATAGCGGGCATTCGCACCAAAAGCCATGTGCTCCATGATGTGCGCAACTTGTTCAATGGTTTTCGATTTCGCGTAACGATTACCGGCACGAAACTGGAACTGCATACTCATAACAGTTGCACCTGGTACATCGATGAGTAAGCCTCGTGCGCCGTTTTTAAGTCGTATTTCTTCTACTGTATGGTTCATCGTTTTTTCTTTCTGTCGGGTGTTATGTGCGTTTCGTTTTGCGATTTTGTCGCTGAGATTTCTTCTTTTTTCGTGCATCATTCTTTTTATGATTCAGCTCAGCTGTCGTTGCAGCCTTCTTGGCTTTTTTGAAATCGCTATCACGATTCGATTGACCACCAGTTACTTCGTTAACGCCCTTTTCAACTGCGCTTTCAGCAAGTCGTGTCAGCTCGGTTTCATATTCTTCGTTTCCACGAGCCACAACATCATTCTTACGAACGTTCATGACCGCACGAATCACTTCGTCGCGCAGGGTTGCCTGGAGGCTCTCGAACAATTTCGCCGCTTCACTACGGTACTCGACGAGTGGATCACGTTGTCCAACACTACGCCAGTGAATACCCTCGCGCAGGTGTTGCATGTTTTCAAGATGTTGCATCCAAAGTGTATCAAGAACCTGTAAGTATACTTCACGCTCTACTTTACGAACAATGTCTTCATCAAGCTCGACTTCTTTTGCTTTGTATAGCTTGTCGACTTCTTTGCGAGCGAGTTCGAATCGTTTTTTGTCGTTTTTCTCATCACCAATCGCCTTGAGTTTTTTGTCGCTCATTGGAAAAATGGCTTCAAAGTCATCGTTAAAACGTTTGTTATTCTTGGCAGGTAATACTGTCAAATCTTTGAGCTTATCGTCGATCAGCTTTTGAATTTCGGGCTTAATATCAACGCCTTCAAGGATTTTGTGACGCATCGTGTATACAACACGGCGGTGGCGATTAATCACGTTGTCGTATTGAACAACATTTTTACGAGTATCAAAGTTGTAGCCTTCAACGCGCTTTTGGGCTGCTTCGAGTGTTTTTGAAACGGCTTTATTTTGAATAGCTGTATCGTCATCAACACCAAGGCGGTCCATAAGACCAGCGATTCGCTCGCCTTGGAAAATACGCATCAAGTCGTCTTCTGTTGAAACGTAGAATTGGGTCTCTCCAGGGTCACCCTGACGACCACCACGACCACGCAGCTGATTGTCAATTCGCCTTGATTCGTGACGCTCAGACCCAATAACCACGAGGCCACCGAGCTCAACGACATCTTTACCAAGCTTAATGTCGGTACCACGACCAGCAATGTTTGTGGCAAGTGTGATAGCACCCTTTTCACCAGCTTTTTCAATAATCGCTGCTTCGCGCTCATTATTCTTCGCGTTGAGAAGTTCGTATGGAACTTTTTCTTTATCAAGATAGCCAGCAATCAGTTCGTTTTTGGCAATTGAAGCTGAACCAACCAGTACTGGGCGACCTTCCTCATGATATTCCTTAATCGCACGAGCCACAGCTTTTAGCTTGGCCTTTTCGGTTTTATAGATCAAATCCTGCTTATCAAGACGCGCAATTGGGCGGTTTGATGGAATCTGAATAACATCAAGGCTGTAAATCTGCTGGAACTCCTCAGCCTCTGTAAATGCTGTACCAGTCATGCCAGACAGCTTTGTATACAAGCGGAAATAGTTCTGGAACGAGATTGTCGCGAGTGTCATACTTTCTTCAAGCACTGGCACGTTCTCTTTTGCCTCAATTGCTTGGTGAAGACCTTCGTTGTAGCGACGACCTTGCATGAGACGACCGGTAAATTCATCAACGATCACTACTTCACCGTCGTTTGTCACAACGTAGTCTTTATCGCGTTTAAAGAGTGTTTGGGCACGAAGAGATTGGTCAATGTGATAGACGGAACGCACATAGTCAGGACTATAGAGGTTCTTGACGCCAAGCATTTTTTGAATCTTTTCAACGCCTTCATCAGTTAAAGCAACGCTCTTACGTTTTTCATCAAGAACGTAATCCTTCTCTGTTAATTTCGCGGCGATTTTCGCAAACTGGTAATAACTGTCAGGGTTTTCAGCCGCAGGCGCACTAATAATAAGTGGCGTCCTGGCTTCGTCGATGAGAATACTATCAACCTCGTCGACTATGGCAAAATTAAGTTCACGCTGACGAAGTAAATCAACTTCGTTCACCATGTTGTCACGTAGGTAATCAAACCCGAACTCGTTATTCGTGCCGTAGGTAACATCAGCGGCATAGGCTTCTTTGCGAGTAACGGGTCGAAGACGTTTCATGCGAGGATCATCATGCGCTTCGTTATTAAAGGTTGGGTCAAACAAAAATGATGCATCGTTAATAATGACACCAGTCGTTAGGCCAAGGAAATCGTAGAGCTCACCCATCCAGCTGGCGTCACGTTGAGCGAGGTAATCGTTCACCGTCACGACATGTACGCCCTTACCCTCGAGCGCATTCAGGTACACAGGGAGTGTAGCGACGAGTGTCTTACCCTCACCAGTTTTCATCTCAGCGACATTACCTTCGTGTAAGGCCATGCCACCAATCAGCTGGACGTCGAAGTGTCGCATGCCGAGCACACGGTCACTGGCTTCACGCACAAGTGCAAAAGCGTCTGGCAAAATACTATCAAGTGTTGTGCCTTTTTTCTGAAGTTGTTTTTTTAGGACATCTGTTTGCTTTTTGAGGTCAGTTTTTGAAAACTTCTTATACTTCTCGGCCTGCTCATTAATGAGTACTACCTTCTTTTGTAGTGCCTTTAATAGCTTTGTCTGTGGGTCACCAAAAATTTTGGTCAACACCCCTTGTCTACTTACCATGTTCAGTAACCCTCGCAGTTCAGTTGATTCTGTAAAATACTCCTTACATTATACGGCGCTGCGAGTAATTGAACAAGCCTGGAAACATGTTATTTCTTGTTTTTTAGAGCAAATTTACAGTTCGCGGGCGTAGCTTCGTTTGAAACGACTCATAACACCACGACGGCCCACATGAGCAATGGTCGTTTGTTTATATTTACGTAGCTGTGCCACAATTTTGGCTTCCACGATATCAATCGCTGCAAGCATATTGAGCGTCGAATCCTTCGCTGTAATCATTTTATCGGGCACAATAATAGTCACCTCAGCTTCATACTTATTGCCGTGATCACGATTAACTTGTTTGAGACGCACTTCAGCCGAGACAGTCGAACGTGCATGACGAGGTAAGTAACGATCGAGCCTACCAATCTTTTTTATGACGTACTTTTTTGTTGTATCGTCTACTGGATATTTGCTTAATCCTGTTATTTCGATTGCTGTAATCATGCTACCCTCCTCGTTACTTGGTTGGTAGTTCTATTATAGCACTTACGCTAGAGAGTGTCGCGGTCACCGAGGTACGGCTGAAGCACTTCAGGCACCGTCACGTGCCCGTCAGCAGTCTGGAAATTCTCGATGATGGCAATCATAGTACGGCCCAGTGCAAAGGCGGTCGCATCGTTATTGTGGACCAGCTCTAGTTCACCCGATTCTCGGCGAACACGAGTTTTCAAGCGACGAGACTGATAATCAGTCATGTAATCAGCCGTGTGCGTTTCACGATGCTGGCCTTGCCCAGGTAGCCATGTATCCATATCAATCCCTCGGGCGTTTGGTTTGCCGATGTCGGCAGTACACTTTTGTATCACTTGGTAGGATAGACCGAGCGCATTCAATAAGTATTCCTGAATTGCAACGAAAAAGAGGTGCTCATTTAGGCCATCTTCAGGCTTTGTAAAACTTTCAATCTCAAGTTTATCGAATTGATGCATGCGCATCAACCCTTCCATATCTTTACCATATGTCCCAGCCTCACGGCGAAAACTTGTTGCGTAGCCAACATAGCGAACTGGCAGATCAGCTTCGTTAAAAATCTCGTCAGCGTGCATACTACCGAGCACATGCTCAGCACTTCCCTGTAGCCATAGGTCATCGTTTTCTAACTTATAACGATCATCCCGTGGCTCCAGTCGATCCATCGCATCATACATTTCTGTGCGAATCATAAGAGGAGGCAGAACTGGCGTAAATGGTTTATCAGATACATTTAAACCTGCGTCGGTCGCAATTTTAGCAAGGGTTGACTGGTCTGATAGTACATCCAGAGTAAACTGTATAATCGCCATCTGCAAACGTACAAGATCACCTTTTACATAAGCAAATCTACTACCCGTAACCTTGGCAGCTCGTTCTTTATCCAGCCAGCCTCGCTCGATAGCGATATCAGCGTGATTACGTGGTGCAAAATCAAAATGAGGTTGTTCGCCGACGGTTTTAGCCACGACATTTTCGTTTTCGCTTCTTCCAACAGGCACATCAGTCGCAGCCATATTAGGTACTTTTTTGAGCAAGGTTGTAAACGCTTCGTCGACGCCTTTTAGTTCCGTTTCAATTGTTAAAAGCTCGTTCTTTATACCTGTCGCCTCAACAATGACTTCATCAGAAGGTTTACTCCCCTTCATCTGAGCAGACAAAACGTTTCGCCTTTCTCGGTGTTCATCGGCCTTCTGTTGTAGGTCTCGCCTGGCACTGTCGAGTTTTATTAGCTCACCGATATTGACATCATAGCCTTTACGAACAGCATTCTCTTGTACGAGCTCAGCATTTTCACGGATGAATCGGATGTCTAACATATCATGTATATTGTACCAAATTATCTGTTATTCGGTACGAAGTGCCTCAATTGGATCGAGTTTTGATGCACGACGAGCTGGAAAGTAGCCAGCGAGCATTGCCACGAGCATCAATATAACGATCAGACCTGCGATTGGAAGTGGCTGGAAGATCAGAATATAATTACCATCACCAAGTGTTAATAGGTTTGTGATCCAAGGGTTAAGGATAAGCCCTGCCGTGACTGCAACGGCTGCACCAAGCACACCACCGAGGAAGCCAATCCACGCCGCTTCAAACTGAAACAGCCGACTAACATGACGACCACGCATGCCGAGTGCTTTCATAAGCCCAATCTCACGTGTTCGCTCAAGCACTGAAATATACTGTGTGTTGATAATGCCGAATACGCTCGTAATCAATGCCAAAATACCAAAGCCAAATACAATACCTTGCAAGATATTAACGATTGTAAAGAGAAGCCCTTGAAGGTCCTTAGCGGTCTGTACACCGTATCCCTGTCTGACAAGTGCATCCTTAACAAGTGCTGGATCAATGCCGACTTTTACACTAGCCGTTGCCAAATTGTAGCGATGGTAACTACTCGTACCCAGACTACTGTATTCAGACAATGCTTTGGCGGAGTTATTGCTTACCTGAACATTCGAAGTCGCAGCCAGCGCTGTCGCTGACTTTCCAACGATTGCAACAATTTTGTAGCTTACGTCTTCCGTCTGTACTTGACCGAGAGCAGCAATTGCAGCGGGGCCCCCAGCAATGGCTGCTTGAATCTGTGCTTGAGTGAGATTTGGCGTTTGCTGAAGATGCAAACTGACAGATTTGCCGATTGCATTTTGAGCATCACTAAATCCGAGAAGCGACACGTAGGCTTCTGGGAGTGCAATTTGATCGTCGCCAATCGTCAAGCGAAGTGGAGGTAAGGTTCCTGCAACAACCGTCTGAGTGATACCTTCGTCGTACTGCGTCACATTGGCTGTATACTTTTTTTGATCAGTACGTGTAATATACTGTACATCAATCGCGTAGGCTGGGCTGACACTCTGGATATCACTACGCTTTGCGATGGCATCAATATCAGCTTGGGTCAATTGTTTTTCGACCGTCTTACCACTTGCTCGCTGTACAAGCGTCGCGTTTGGGTCATATTCTTGTGGACCGCTCTGTGCACCGCTAAAAAAGCTTGGGTCCTTTGCAATAGCGAGTATCTGAGGGTCAATATTTGTTGTAAGGAGCGTGTTGGCATATTGACGCGCACCCTCACCTGCCGCAATCGCAAGCGTCAAGGTAAAGGCACCAACAGCGATTGCAAGGCTCGTGAGAAGTGTCCTCGCCTTGGCGTGCTTTAAACTGCGTCCTGCTCGACGAACGATATCAAATGTACGCATTATTTTTTGCCTCCCACGATTTTATCGATCTTACCGTCCTTAACATAAATTCGGATATTACATTTGGCAGCCAGTTCTTCATCGTGCGTCACAATGACAAGCGTACTGCCTCCTTGTTTATTAAGCCCAAATAATAGCTTTTCAATCGTTGCGCCAGTTGCCGTATCAAGATTACCAGTTGGTTCGTCTGCAAAAATAATACGTGGCTGATTAACAATGGCGCGCGCAATCGCGAGACGTTGCTTTTGACCACCAGAAAGGTTGCCAGCATTCTGTTTCTCTTTATCACTGAGACCCACAACGCGAAGCGCTGCCCGAATACGCTTTTTACGGTTACCAGCCGACATACTTGCAATCTCAAGAGGTAGTGCGACGTTTTCAAATGACGTTTCATTAGCCTGTACAAAGAATGATTGAAAAATAAAACCAATTTTTTGTGAGCGAAATTTATCAACTGCTTTCTGTTTTAGCTTCAAAATATCAACACCATCAATTAAGATCTCACCTGTATCAGGTCGGTCAAGCCCGCTCATAACATGCATCAATGTTGATTTACCAGAACCACTCTTTCCAACGATGGCAACACTTGCACCGTCCGGAATCTGTCTCTTATA
>DIZB01000011.1:20663-20819 GCA_002427805.1 Candidatus Saccharibacteria bacterium UBA6039 | reverse complement strand
TGCCGAGTTCACCAAAGTAAAAACCCCACAGTTATGTGGGGTTTTTACTTTGGTGATAATGTCATCTGTTAAAATAATGAGAAGTGGAGAGATGCAGGAGTGGTTGAACTGGCCGCTCTCGAAAAGCGGTGTATCGCAAGATACCCAGGGTTCGAA
>DIZB01000011.1:0-20460 GCA_002427805.1 Candidatus Saccharibacteria bacterium UBA6039 | reverse complement strand
CGCACGCTTGGAAAGCGTGTTTAGGGGAAACTCTAACCAGGGTTCGAATCCCTGTCTCTCCGCCAAGTTAGTTAAGTTGAAACCCCGAGTGAGCGAAAGCCCATTTGGGGTTTCTTTTTTGTTCCCCTGTAACTCGGCAGCGAGGCTAGCAACTGCCATTGCCGGTGCACTGAGCTCCCCTGTTACCTCGACATGATTGTTAGCGATTCCGTCGTCTTGGATGTCGACTCGAATAGCTTCAAACATCGCCTGATTCAGCATGCGACGCTGGTCTGGGCTGCATAGCGCGTACAGATCACCAGCTCGTCGAAGGAGCTCGAGTACAACATCAATTCGCTCTCGGATGATTTGGCCGTTGAGCTCCGTTGCTTCGATCAGTCGCTGGGCGTCTGCCATTTCAGCCATGACGGCTGCCTGTCGTGGTTTGAGATCCTCAACCGTGAGGGCCTCGGCAAGATACGCATCAATGAGCTTCTGTTTTTGTCTCTCGAGGCGTTGCAAGCGACGTCGCTGATCGGCTGCCAGTCCTGCTGCTTGCTTCTCGGACAAGGCCAGCTCTTCGTCAATAATTTCACGCGTGCGCTGAATGGTTTCTTCCGAGAACTGCACCTTGCGCCAGAGCTGTTCGATTCGCTTCTCGAGCTCATCAACATTCACGTACGGCAGATCACACTCGGTCCTACCCGTGTGACGGCCGAGGCAGAAGAAGTACGTATAGACGACGCCCATCTTGCCGCGCGAGTGACCAAAGCCCATTCGACCTTTGCACCGTTCGCAGAACACGGTCCCCTTGAGATAGTGGCTGTGTCGCCACGCTCGGTCACCAGCAATACGCCTGGTCGCCAGAATTGTCTGCACGGCAAACCACTCAGCTTCGGACACCAGTGACTCGTGAATGCCGGGATAGATGACACCGCGGTGCACGACCTTGCCGATGTAATACGGGTGCGTCAGCATGCGATGCACCTGTGCGTGGTTGAGCGGCGTGCCGATGAAAGCTTGGCTAGTTCGACTCTTTAGGCCGCGTTCCTCGAGCGCATCCTGAATCTGGGTGATGCTCCAGTCACCTGTTGCGTACGCAGCAAAAGCCCAGCGAATATGATCGGCACGCTCTTCGTCGATCTCAACGCCTTTGACCTCATGTCCATTTACTCGCGAGAGCGTATTGAAGTAACCAAGTGGTGCGACGCCATGCGTTCCCCCACGCTTGGCTTTTTCAGCGATTCCTTTCTTGGCTTCGTTCGAGAGGTTCTTGGAATAGAACTCCGCGATCGTGGCCATGATGCCGTGCAGCAGCGTGCCGGCTGGAGTGTCATCGATCTGTTCACTGGCCGAGACCAGCACGGCGCCGGCCTGATGAATCTTGATGCCGATCATGACGTCGTCGGCTCGGTCCCTGGCCAGTCGGTCGAGCTTGTGAACAATGACGAAGTCGAGATCCCCGACCTCGACTCTGGTTAATAGTGCCTGTAGCCCAGGCCTATCCGCCGAACGCGCCGAGGCTCCAGCGTCGACGTACTCCTCGGTAACTTCTGCCCCTAATTCGGCCGCCTTGCGGCTACACACGGCTCTTTGGGCCGGGATCGAGTAACCCTCGGCCTCGCCATTTTTGTTGGCCTGACGGGCCGTAGAAACCCGCAAATACACCGCCGCACGCTTCAGGGCGGGGGCTTCGGTTTCGGGTTCGGCGGGTGGGGCCTGGGTTTGCGTAGGGTTCATGCTTCGGATTGTTGCTCCGAACAGTTTTTAAGTCGAGCGACCGATCGCTCATTGAAGCCAAGTTGGTACTCATCAACAGGGGTCAACTTTAAGTTGTAGTTAAAACGACAGCAGAACCCTTTAAAGCGTCCCGGTTGTGCTTGCAAAAAGATGCTGTTTCACCCATAACTATGGGCAGTCACCACACCGTGTGGAGATCCTCGAGCAATCGAGAGAGCCCCGCGGAAAGGGGTGAAGAACGTGAACAGTTGGATGATCTTTGGCATCGTGTATGCCATCGGAGCGGTCCTGACAATGATCTTTACGGCGGCCGTCATGATAGTGGAAGCAAGGGGCAGTAGCGATAGTGGCGAGCCTGGCGATGAGATAATTGTTCTCTTTGCTTCAGCACTTCTCTGGCCACTCGCGCTGATCTTGCACGTCTTTCATTACGTCGACATCGTGAGTCGTCGTAGTGAAAGTCGCAAAGAGACTGACAAAGAGAAGGGTGTGTCATGAGTGACGATACGGAAGAGTCACCTGCCGAGAGCGTTCGTGACGCACTCGCACAAGAAGCCTTCCTTCAAGACAAGCTCGCAAAGGGCAGGGTGATGTACTTCCGCGATCCCAAGACCAGCGAGTTCAGCGAGGTTCCTTTCACGGAAGAACCAACCGACACATAGCCCGCAATCCAGCGGGACGGAAAGAGCTTGCAACGAGCAATCGTTGTTGAGCCATCCGTTCTTCGGATGGCGGGCTCTTTCCATTTCTAGGGATACCGCGAATGCGGTATCAGTCGGCTCCCGTAACTGGCAGATATGGCAGTAAACACGGGGCTATGCGAGAGGTAGACAACGACGCGATCGGAGGGTCGATCGGACTACTGGATAGTGAATGCAATAGCTGCAGCCATCCCGGCGATAGCTGCGACGATGGTCCAGACGGCAATCTGATTTCCGTACTGGCCACGCTTGCGCAACTCAGGAAATGCCGGACGGTCTCTCTCTACACGCCAGACCGTATCGATGTTGGTAGTACTGGCATCATTGAGCACGTTTCGAGACGCAACGTATACGTCAATGTAGTTCTTCTCCACCTGAAACGACACTGCTTGAAGGTGGCGCACGATTTCGTCTCGGGCAATCAAGTTCGCCACGATGCCAGCTGTAAGTACAAACAACGAAATGAAGAAGAGTACCGGCGTCCTGACATGATCTGGAGCAGTGAAGTAAAGAGTCAAAGATCCGATCAGCATTGT
This sequence comes from Candidatus Saccharibacteria bacterium UBA6039, assembly GCA_002427805.1. Classification (GTDB taxonomy): domain Bacteria; phylum Patescibacteriota; class Saccharimonadia; order Saccharimonadales; family Saccharimonadaceae; genus UBA1547. The sequence goes on along the minus strand of DIZB01000011.1, from coordinate 17,504 downwards.
CACGGCTACTGCGAGCGTGTCGCGTAGAAGATCTGCGCGTTGATGAATCGAGGATTGAAGGAATGAGTTCAATGAGACGTGAGCAACGTCTGCCATCTTGCGGCGCTCAGCCTCCCATTCGGCTTGAGTGCGGTTCTGATAGTTCGGAGCTACCAACGGACTAGCGGGAGTTGGAGGAGTTGTTGATTCTGACGATGTTGGAAGGGGCTCATCAACGTGAACTGGAGCAGTGGCAGCAGATTCCGCTACCGGTTCTTCGTTTGACTGCTCCTGGGTGTTTCCGTCTGGCATTAATGATATATAATCACTTTTAGTCAAAACTACCAAGCACTAGCGTTTTGGAATCCTCGCCCAAGCAGATTCATTCCAACCCTGGTTCACTGACACCGCCATGATAAGATAATCAGCCATAGAGGTTGGTTATTTTTTTAAGCGGCTTCCTGCTCGCGCTCGGCATTTGTTTCAATCTCGACACTTCTTGCAATACATAGACGCCGCATCGCTGCATCAAATCCTTCTCGAAAGTCATACAGACTATCGACAGTGATAGCCCTATCTCGACCGTTTTCGTCCTTCATAATCAGGCGCGACAGCCCTGATTGTCCATCCTCGGTCTCGCTTGTGTTAAAAGACAGGAAGCCTTTGCTCAAGCCTGATCCTGACTGCCTTGATTCATACATCACCGACGCAGAACTAAAGTGAGCATATTCTGGCTCTTGCCCCTCAACTTTTGGCATATGCGCCTGATCAGTATTACGGACATGCGCAAAACTGAGCACCGCAAGGCGATCATATGAAACGGGATTACCGTTTTTAAACTTCCAAACAGTCTTCCATACAGCTTGGCTGTAGTCCGGTCGGGATTCAGAAATTTTCAAGTAAGGTTGAACGTCACCAAGATCAGGCAACGCAAACCCCATCTGCTCGCTCGTGCGAGTAATTAGTTCGAGACTTTGTTCGACTTTGTTGATTGGCATGTTAGTTTTCCGTATCAATGTACTTACTTCACAGTAGCATAAGCAGTCTAAAAATAGAGCAATTTGATACAATACAGATATGCAAGAACCATCTATTTTTACGCGAATTATTAACGGCGAGATTCCCTCATACAAGGTGTATGAAGACGACAGGGTTATCGCCTTTCTTACCATCGACCCAATAACACCTGGTCACACTTTGGTCATCCCTAAGTTACAGATTATAAGTGTATGGGACCTTCCTGATGACCTCTACGTATACACAATGGGCATCGTCAAAAAAGTTGCATCGCGCCAGCTTGAAGTACTACAGCCCAAACGAGTAGGTATTGTAGTGGATGGATTCGCTGTACCTCACGCTCACATACATGTATTGCCGCTCCAAGACGGCCTTGAGGCTGCCATCGATGGGCATTTTCATCTCGTTACTCATGAGCCCGACAACACAGCCCTCGCCGACATGGCCAAGAAATTGTACTTTTCGTGAGTATCCGCATCATCACTGTCGGTAAAAAACATGAGTCATGGGTAGATGGTGGCATTGAACGCTACCAAAAGCGCTTGAAGACACCGTTTTCGATAGAATGGGTACTTTTGCCACACTCAGCCCGCGAAGGGTCTCAGGCCCGCCAGGAAGAGTCTGGTCGTATACTCGCGCGGCTCCATGATAGTGACTATGTCGTGCTTCTTGACGAAACAGGTAAAAACATCGATTCACCAAGTCTAGCTGGGTTACTCTCGACGCAGTTTAATAACTCAAAGCAAGTTGTTATGATTATCGGCGGCGCCTACGGTGTCGATACAACCGTTCACGCTCGTGCCAATATGGTCTGGTCACTTTCTCGTTTGGTCTTTCCTCACCAATTAGTTCGCCTCATCCTTACTGAACAGCTCTACCGCGCCCAAGAGATTGCTGGCGGCAACCCATATCACCATGAATAGGCAACGTGACATACAGTTGACAAATAATACAGCTTATGCTACAGTTGTATCTGTTAACCATTACAAACAAACATGTATCAACTATTCCAACAACTACTACCACTCCTCATCACCCTGACAACAGGGACTGGTGTACTACTGCATGACACCAGGTTTGATCGTGTAACGGCCCTTGCCGTACCTGTACCATTCTCAACTGAAGACGTATCCGACCTTGCGATGATGCTTCGTGACCAGCATATTCATACTGAACGAGTTGTTGTTGCTGGTGCCGCTCAAGGACTCACCTTTTCAGATCCAAGCATTGGCCCCCGCCTTACGGATGATAAAAAATATATTGCATCCAAAAAACTCACCACCACTAGCTCAGGTAGCGAATATGTCTGGCCGTCAATCTAGGGTTACTTCAAGATGTCGAGTTCATTAAGAAGAGCTTTTACAAGGCTCTTCTTTGCTTCTAATTGCGCAGTTGTTTCTTCAACAAGCGCAGGCGGTGCTTTTTCTATATACGCTTTGTTCGCGAGCCGGCCTTCTAAAGTGGCGATTGCTCTATGCGCTTCAGCAAGACGCATTTCAAGATTAGTCTGATGTTCAGCAAGCACTTCAGCAGCAACATCAAGCCACGCTTCCCTCCCGCTATTTGGTAAGCGCAGGCCTTTGGCTTGATCGACTTTCACAATCGATTTTAATTTACCGAGGCGCTGAATAACTTCACTGTTATCTTCAATCAACGTATCCGTCTCAAAGAGTAAGCTGTACTTCTCGTTACCGGGTAGCTCGCTCGTCACGAATCGAACTTCGCTCACAAGATTTTTGAGCTGTGCAAATTCACCAGCAGCAATATCGTTATATGCTCCTGCCTCTGGCCATGGTGTGGTGATAAGCAGATCATCATGCCACGACAATGTTTGCCAGATTGTCTCGGTGACAAATGGCGCAAACGGATGAGCGAGCTTCAGACTCGTATCGAGTACCCAAGCAAGGAGATCTGGGTTTTGCTGGCCCTTACTTGCCTCAACGTACCAGTCGGCAACGGAGTCCCAGATAGCGTGGTACATACCGTCACTGGCCTCCGCAAATCGATACTCTTCAATCTGTCGAGCGATCGTTTCACTAGCGTTATTGAGTTCACCGACGATCCAATGGTCTACAAGACTCTTTGGTTCTGGCGCAGCAGGCTTATAGTGTTCCCCCAGCCTGTCTTCAACAAAACGAGCAATATTCCAGAGCTTATTGGCAAAATTACGACCAGCGACCACCTTACTGGTACTAAAGGCCTGGCTTTGTCCTGCACTACGACTGGCGACAATCCCAAGGCGAAGCGCGTCTGAGCCGTACTCCGCTAGCGTTTCCATGGGATTCACGACATTGCCTTTGCTCTTACTCATCTTCTGGCCCTTTTCATCAAGCACCATACCGTGGAGATAGACGTTCTTAAACGGCACCTTCCCGGTAACATAGAGACCGAGCATAATCATGCGACCTACCCAGGCATACAAAATATCCGCCCCTGTTTCCATAACGTTATTCGGATAAAAACGCGAAAGATCGCCGTTTGTCATGACATCAGTCGTAATAAATGGCCACTGACCACTGCTAAACCACGTATCGAAAGTATCTTCCTCTCGTCTATACGTTGTACCATTTACATCAATCAGTTTCTCGTCAACTCTTTCGTCAAAGATCCAATCATCGGGGTTATTAACGTTTTGAAAAGCCGGAATAGGAATCCCCCATGGTATCTGGCGACTCAGGTTCCAGTCTTTTACCTGTCGCAAGTACTGAATAAGCGCGTTTTTTCGTGTGTCAGGGCTAAAGGATATCTCCCCCGCCTCGAGCGCTGCAATGGCGCGCTCAGCCAGTGGCTGAATCTTTAAGAACCACTGATCTTTAATAAGTGGCTGAATCGGCTGACCACCTTTAATGTCATATCCTACTGTGTGCTCAATAATCGTTTTGCCTCTGATGAGCTCTTGGGCCTCAAGTGCTGCAATCACTCGGCGTCTCGCCTCTTCCGGCTCAAGACCGAGGAACTGCGCAGGCGTATTGATCATCGTACCGTTAAAATCAATCACCTGAATACGTTCAAGGTTGTGTCGTTGCCCTACTTCAAAGTCGTTAGGGTCATGGGCTGGGGTGATCTTAACGACGCCTGTGCCAAAAGCTGGATCAACGTATTCATCAGCAATAATAGGGATTTCACGGTCCGTTAGCGGCAAGATAACGCGTGTGCCAATAAGGTGTTTGTAGCGCTCATCATCAGGGTGAACAGCAACAGCGGTATCGCCAAACATGGTCTCAGGGCGTGTCGTTGCGATCACAATTTCACCAATCTTATCAAAGGTTGGATAAGCAATCTGCCACAGCGTCCCCTTCTCTGTTTTATGAGAGACCTCAATATCCGAGTAGCTCGTTTGGTACTTTGTACTATAGTTAACGATTCGCTCACCTCTGTAAATAAGTCCTTCATCCCATAATTTTTTGAAGGTTCCATAGACAGTTGTGATTACCTTTTCATCCAGTGTGAAAACGAGCTCTTTCCAGGCTGCGCTCACACCAAGAGCACGCAGCTGTAACTCCATATTACCTCTGTGTTTTTCAACAAAATTCCACACTTGGCTATACAGCTGTTCGCGTGAAAAATCAAAACGACTCTTCCCCTCTTTCGCGAGTTCTTTTTCATAGACAACCCACGTTTCGAAGCCAGCGTGGTCAGCTCCTGGAATCAAGATAGTATCGTAGCCCTTCATACGGTGGTAACGAGTCAGAATATCTTCGAGTGCAAAGGTAAGCGCATGTCCCACGTGGAGATTTCCGTTGGCATTTGGTGGCGGCATGACCACACTAAATGGCTCTCCTACCCCCGTTGGATTAAAGGCACCGCTGTCTTCCCATAAGGCATAGATAGTCGGCTCATATTGGTTAGGATCGTACGCTTTTGTTAATTTCATGGAGACTACCTAGTTGTTACTTTTCACGTGAAATTTGCACACAGACCACACAGACGTTTTATGTCTCATAAAACGCGTGATGCCCGCCCAAAGTTTCACGTGTTTGTTTTCACCCCTAATTATATCACAGGCAGGGAAGTGTATAATAGAGATATGATAGAGCTTCAACGGTGTACTGATCAGGAATTATGGGATAACTATATACTCGAGAATGCCGGACACCCTTTGCAGCTTTGGGGCTGGGGACTCCTCAAGGCAGCGCATGGTTGGAGCGTCGATAGGGTATTCGCCTATGAAAACGAGATCGTTATTGCCGCCGCACAAATTTTGACGCGCAAACTTCCGCCACCTCTCCGTGCATTTTCGTATGTGCCTCGCGGCCCAGTAGGGGAGCAGTCGGCAGCTCAAGAATTTCTCGAGGCTCTCGGGGCATATACAAAACGCACGCATCGCTCAGTTGTATTATCGCTTGAACCTAACTCCGCGGAATTCCCGCTGTATGAAGGGTGGCTAAAGTCGCCACATCGCATATTACCAGCACAAACAATTGCCCTCGACCTCCATAAGAGCGAGAGTGACCTGCTTGCAAATATGGTGAAAAAAACACGCCAATACATACGTAAATCAGCAGCTGAAGCGATAACAATTCGGCCAGTTAAAACCAAAGATGAGCTCGAAAAATGTCTGACTGTCTATCACGAAACATCCCATCGGGCGCAATTTGATCTTCATAACGATCAATACTATTACGACGCTTTTATGCTTATGGGCGAATATTCACCCGTTTTTGCTGCGTATATCGAAGACCAGCCCGTTGCATTTTTATGGCTCGCCATCAGTGGCGAAGTTGCCTTTGAACTCTATGGAGGCATGAATGAAACCGGTCAAGAATTACGCGCCAATTATGCTTTGAAGTGGCACGCGATCTTGAAATGCAAGGAGTGGGGGATCCATACCTATGACTTTGGTGGCCTTATTAACGACGGGGTATCTACCTTCAAGCGAAGCTGGAGTGACGAAGAAACAACCCTCGCTGGCACGTATGATAAACCATTAACATCCTTTTACCCACTGTGGTCAAAGGGACTTCCAGCCGCAAAAGCGATCGTTCGCAAGTTACGGCCACGTCGTAAATAATATAGTTCGCTCTTTTAAACAGTTGTTACAAATACAACAATGTTATGCCCAAGTAGTTTTTGTCATGGATAAGCTCGGGACAACTTCAAGCTCATATGGATCAACCGGATCGTTCACGAGGCTGTAATAGTATCCAAGCGTCGCGATCATGGCAGCATTATCTGTACAGAGTTCTATTGGGGCGTAGTCAATATGAAGAGGTAAGCGTTCACTTAATTGGCGGCGTAACTCACTGTTGGCGGCGACTCCTCCGGCAATGACAACTGATTTTGGCTGATAATCGCGAAACGCACGCTCTGCAGTGTCAACTAACGTTTCGATAGCTATTCGCTGGAAGCTAGCAGCAAAATCTACCCGCTGAGTATCGTTGAGACGCGCTGCAAGGTCATGAGACGGAAAAGTAAAATCAACACCCACTTCGCGCTGCACTGCCCTGAGAACCGCTGTTTTAAGGCCTGAAAACGAAAAATCATACGCACCATGCATTTTTGCCTTTGGAAGTGCATAGGCTTTCGGATTACCCTCAAGAGCAGCACGAGCAATCGAAGGGCCACCCGGATAGGGAAGACCCAGTATTTTCGCAACCTTATCGAAGGCTTCACCCACTGCATCGTCCTGTGTCTGGCCGAGCAACTCAAAGTCACCATGACTCTTGAAAAGGACGAGCTGACTATGGCCACCACTGACAATAAGAGCAAGTAGCGGAAACTCAGGTGCAGTAACGTTGAGAAAATTGGCGTACACATGTGCTTCAACATGGTGAATAGGGTAGAGTGGTTTATTTTTGAGCGTTGCGAGGGTACGCGCGGCAAGTGTCCCAACTAAAAGTGATCCAATCAGGCCTGGCGCATAGGTAACGGCAATCGCATCGATGTCATTCCAACTGAGCTTTGCATCGCTTAGCGCCTGATTAATCACTGGGTTAATCACCTCAATATGGCTACGGGCTGCTACCTCCGGTACAACGCCACCGTACAGCATATGAATATCAATTTGAGAATTGACGACATTACTTATAAGAACACGACCATCTTCGACAATCGCCGCGGCCGTTTCATCACAACTACTCTCAATTCCAAGTATTTTCATCTGTTATTAGTATAACAGAGACATAATTTTAATGGCGGTGTCGGTGACGCAAGGTTGGAATAAAGCAGCTTGGGATCAGGTGGGAAAGGAGGGCCTCCAACTATGTCCATCGAACTCGTGCCTGCCAGCACTTCAACCGAGGTTGCTGCTGAACTTCCAAAGCGCGCGGTGCTTTACCTGCGTGTCTCCACCTCTCGTCAAGCCACCCGAAACGGCGAGGCCGAGGGGTATTCGATTCCAGCCCAGCGCTCCGCTTGTGAGCGCAAGGTGGCAGACCTTGGCGCAGAGGTCGTGCGTGAATTTGTCGACGCGGGGGCCTCGGCCCGTTCGGCAGATAGAGAAGGCTTGCAGGCGCTGCTGACCTATGTGAGTGAAGGCGGGGTGGACTATGTCATCGTGCACAAGCTCGACCGTCTGGCCCGGGACCGGGCAGACGACGTCATGATCCTCGCCAAAATCCAGACCGCCGGAGCCACTCTCGTTTCAGTGAGCGAACAGATTGATGAAACACCAGCGGGCATGCTGATGCACAACATCTTTGCTGGCATGGCCGAGTTCTATTCCCGCAACCTCGCAAGTGAGGCCAAGAAGGGCATCGCCCAGAAGGCCATGAGAGGTGGGACGCACGGGGTCGCCCCGATCGGCTACGTGAACACTCTCGCTCGTGTCGAGGGGCGCGAAATCAAAGGTGTCGCCTTCGACGAAGAGAAGGCCGAGCATGTCCGCTGGGCTTTCCAGACGTATGCCGGTGGGCACTGGAGCATCTCGACCCTGCGCGATGAACTCGAAGAACGCGGCCTCAAGAGCCGCACCACGCTCAAGTACGTCGGGACGCCGCTAAACAACAGCCAAGTCCACCGGATGCTCTCAAACCCGTACTACATGGGCAAGATCCGCCACCGCGAACTCATTTACGACGGCGCTCACGAACCGCTTGTAGGTGACGAGACCTGGTACCAAGTGCAAGAGGTACTGGCTGGTCGACGCATCGCCGGCGACCGTTCATGGCGGCACAGCCACTACTTGAAAGGCTCCTTGTTCTGCGGACGCTGCGGCGGACGCATGGGCTACGGCCACTCTCGCGGCAAGGGTGGTGTCTATAGCTACTTCTTCTGCCTCGGCAGGCACACCGGCCGAACCGACTGCGACCTGCCGTATGTCGGGGTCGAGAAAATCGAGAAGGAAGTTGAGCGCATCTGGAAGACCCAGGTGCAGTTCACCAAGCAGACCATTCAAGAAGTCGGCGAGTCGGCTCGGGCCAGCCTCGACGCTCGGCAAGAACAAGACCAGTCTCTGCTCGCCAACCAACGACAGCGCCTGATAAAGCTGGAACGTAAGAAGCAGAAGCTGATCGATGCCTACCTTGATGAAGCCATCCCGGTGGAAGACCTCAAGCTACGCCAGACGACAGTGATGGCCGAGATCCATGATGCCAACCGCCTGATCGCTGCCTGCCAGCAGAACATGGAAGTAGTTCGCAAGCACCTTGAGCTGGTGCTTCTACTACTCGGCAACGCTGGCAAGCTCTATCGCGAAGCCGTAGGCGAACAACGGAAGTGGCTCAACCAAGCGGTCTTCGAGAAGATCCTCATCGACCTCACCGGCGACAACGATCCGCACCCAACCCAGGAAACCTTGGCCGTCCAGATGACCGGCGACCTGGCCGAACCGGTGGCCGCTGTCGCCGGGCTGGCCCAGCTGGGCACGAAGGGGCGGAAGAGCCGGGACGTGGCCGCACACGGCCCAACGGCGGGCGGGGACGGCAGCAAGGCGGCGCAAAACGAAACCCCCGGGCAGCTTGCGCTTGCCGGGGGTTTCAACGTGACTAATTTGGCGGAGAGGGCGAGATTCGAACTCGCGGTACCATTGCTGACACGACAGTTTTCAAGACTGTTCCCTTCAACCACTCGGGCACCTCTCCATAGGTGGTTACGACGACCATCATAACAGATACGAGTAGCTCAGTCGAGAGCCTGATAGGCAATTGCCGTTACCCATACCTGCGATGGGCCTGCCGCCTTCAATGCTTTAGCGGCGTTCAAGCGTCGCCCTGTCGTAACGATGTCATATTTACAATTATCACATAACGTAGTGCCAATTTTACTGCAACTAGAACAGTAGTGTGGGGTGAGTAAAGCAAGAGCTGTATCTATCATTGTGTTTTTTACGTTTACGTGGCCTTCGTAGTTGCATTATAGTGCATATGATGGTTATAATGTGAGAGACTATTTGGATAGTAGAGCCTAGAGAAAGTGGAGGATATCATGGCCCGGAAACAGAATGACGATTTATTAATTGAGGACGAGCTCGCAGCAGCTTTTCTTAACGACGACGACCTAACAACAACTGAAACAACGACCGTTGCGACTGTAACTGATGATACATGGGATGACAGCGAGGAAGAGTTCCCAGGTCAACTTGCAGTTGATGTCTACGAAACAGAGGACAAGCTTGTTGTGAAGGCCCGTACGGCTGGCGTAAACAAAGAAGAGCTTGATGTAAGTATTAGCGATGGTATTTTGACCATTAGCGGCACGCTGAGTAGCGGTGACGAAACTGATGCAACCAACTGGCACATTCAAGAATGCTATTGGGGCGAATTTAGTCGCACCTTGGCACTTCCTGTAAGTGTTAAAGAAGATGAGGTAGAGGCAATCTTAAAAGATGGCGTTCTCTCGATTATCTTCAGCAAGGTAAAGCAAGAACAAGCGAAAAAGATCCAAGTTCTCTAATAAGAGCCATAAAATCACTTTCATACGACCCTGGTAACGGGGTCGTATTTTTTGTTATCTTAGGCACTCCCGATGCTAAACAGCCGTGCGCCTCTTAATCTTAATAGGGTCCGCCCTTTACTTAGGTAAACGTAAGAAATGTGCTTTTTAACATCTATTTTTGCGACGATAGACTATTTCTTGCGAGCAAAGTGAGACGTCTCTACCTAATCCCACGACGTAAGTGGAACTTTGAACATGAATTCGTACGCTTGCTTGGCGTTCTGACTCATTTCGTGGTCTTGCAGCTTTAGTAGGTCTGCATATGTATACCACCTGAGATCAAGCGACTCTCCCTCTTGGACGCTTTCTTTAGGGTCACTTTGGGCGATAAACCCATAACTAATATCGGTATGTAAATGCTGATCGTCAACGTGATGGGTGTTTATGACGAGTGGGTAGGGGTGTAAGATTGCGCCTCCAAGCTCAGTTATGCGTTCCTTTGGCTGTAGTATAGTGAGGTCGCTAATATTATAGCCAGACTCTTCGCTTATTTCGTGAACGATTGCTTCCCATGGTGTTTCATCGAGCTCAATATGGCCGCCCACGGCGAGAAGCTTTGCTAGCTTTTTGTGCATATGGAGCAACGCGCGCGGCTCATCGCCATCGGTGCGAATAATATATGCAGTAACGGTGTGGTCGTGTTGGCCAGGCTGTGTATGAGTATGTGGCATTACACCTAGTATAAGCGCTATTTTATTAAATTCATCATGCTAAAATGGAACGTATGAATATACAAGCAAACAAGCCGCATAAACAGGAAACATCAACTCGAAAATTACTCATCACGGCGATTGTCGTGGCAGTACTACTAACCATCATAGGGTTTGTCTTAAAGAAGCTCGGAACGTTTGAATTCCCACTTTCGCATGCATTGAATAGCCTGCACCATGGTGCACTCGGGTTACTTGGCAACTTCTTATATAAATATGCTGGCCCACTGTATGCCGTGGTTGGCACTGTCATTATCACGGCTGTTATCATATTGGCGCGCCGTGATGTACGTGTCGCCTCGACGTTTGCCGTAACGGTTGCAGCTACATGGCTGCCGACAGCGGTCATAAAAACGATCGTACATCGTCCGCGACCCGACGTTGCATTACAGCTATTCCCATATCATCCAGCTCAGTTGGATGGCTCATACCCAAGTGGGCACGCTGCTTTTATTACTGTGCTCGTGATTGCTCTGATTGCATTGTTTGCTGCTGGCGTCGCGCGTAAGATTGCTACGATCGTAGGAGCGATTGTGATTGCTGTTGCCGCATTCCTCTTGACCGTCGATGGCGTGCATTACCCGACGGACGTACTAGCATCAATCATCTGGGTCTTAGCCGTAGCACCACTCGTTCGTGCTGTGTGGATCCGTTATCTGTTACCGCGAATCTCATTCTTGAATAAAGGCACATCTCAAGAGCAGTAAAGATACTGCCGAGCATTATCTACGAGAGTAGAAGTGTGCTTATCGCGTCTCTATAATCTCAACGCGTGCCGGCTGTCGCAAGATTCTCACGAATCGATATGTGTAGGTATCATTTTCAAGTTCTACAATTTGGTCTGCAACCCAGCTAGGATCGAGCACTTCATCAAGGTCATCTCGCTCGACATCTTCCCAGAATGCTGTTCGCATCCCAGCAGGACCAGCGACAAGAACCTTTGCCACTCTCCCGTCCTCTGCAACTGCGTTGCTGAAGTGGGCACCACCCGCCTTTATAAAATTGTAAATCGGTTCTTTTTGACGCGGTGTCCACTGAGATGTTGAGGTAATCGTGACAAGTTCTTCCAGGCTGCCCTGCTTCTCAAGTATTGATTTTACAAAGTAAATCAACCCTCGCCCACCAACATTAATCATTTCTTCTATATTGTCATCTGAGAGATCTGTGATGCGACCTTCTTGAAAGTAACCTGCTGCATATACCAACCTCTCGATGGTTGGAATTTCTGATATAAAAATTCCGATCCTCGATGCGAGATTGGCTTCAGACAAGTCGAAAGGTTTAAACTCAAACGGTACTTTAACTTCTTTTCGGCCCGTCACGATAACCACATCACCATTCGTGTGATATTTCTTCGCAAGTTCTAGTCCTAAACCTGTTGTGCCACCGATGATTAATGTGTTCATACCTTTATAATAACAAAAAGACGACCAGTTAGGTCATCTCTCTTATATGGCGGGGGATTATCTACGAGGCTAGAACTATACTAAGCAATTCGTAACTTGGTTCAGTTCCTCGCAGCAAGCTCGCATAGATGATATCAAATGAAGAAGGCTCCTCCCCGTACCGCTTGCGCAGTACGAAGAGGAGCCTCAGCTCAGTGGTGTCTCTTACGACTCCACGGCTGACCGTTCTTGGTCAGCTGAATGCGATATCCACCACTTTGCTGTCGGATCGGGTCGAGCGCGATGCGAGGACCGAAGCGGTTGGCTGCAACAGCAGCACCCCCCACAACGATCGCACCCAGCGCGAGCCAGAGATCCTGAGTGGCGATTGCCACTCCAGTGAAGGCCAGCGCACCGCTGCCTGCTATCGGCGTATACATAGTTTCCTTTCATTGGTGTTGCAGACTTGCTATGTCGGGACCCAATGTCCCTTTTTCCCCGCGATACACTTCAGAAGTGCAACGAAGAAAATCATGCAAAGCAGAATGCTATACATCTGCTCAACAAGTAGTGCGGCGTAAAGCCGAGCTTTCCAGCCCATGCCCCACACAGTGTAGACCCTCTCGGCAACTACAATCACCATGAGTGAGATCCAAAAAGGTGACCACGATATGCTGCCACCATTGAGGATCAGGACGCCCATGAGAGTGATATACAAGAAGAATGCCATGACCGAGACGAAGAGTCCAATCTGCTGCTTCCAGTACACCATCTTCATGTACCAAGGCATACGAAGCCCATAGGCACGAAGATTCCAGAGTGCTCCGAGGTACCAACGATCACGTTGGTTCCAGAGTGCACCCAAGGACTCCATGACGTCTGTTGTCGTTGTCATTTGGGTGGGGGAAATGCATTCGTAGCCACAGGCAAGGAGAGCGAGAGTGATCTCGTTATCCTCCGTGAGACTAAACGTGTCGTAGAAGTCACCTCCCTTGGGAAGAGTCTTTCCGTTACGCGACGCCTTCACGGTTCGTAGGGCTTTGACGCTGAAGAGAGTTCCTGTCCCACTAAGGACGAAAGCTCTCTCTCCGTTACGAATGATGTCCTTTCGGTATCGGTGATACTCCATTCGCTGGAGAGTACCGATAGTGCTGTCGCTGTCCCTTCCAATGAAGGCACCGCCAACACCGCCAACATTTTCATTAAGTCGACTCAGAGCCGTCTCGATGAAAGTTTCGGAGAGCGTTGTGTCCGCGTCCATGATCAAAACTGCATCATTATTGCGGAGATAGCGCATCACAAAATTCAGGGTGAGGTTTAGGGCCCCAGCCTTCTTTTGCTTGTTGGGCTCGGCGATGAACACCACAGCCCCACTAGCGCGGGCAACATCCTCGGTCTCGTCGGTGCAGTTATTAGCCGCAACAATGATAATCGAAGGCTGAACTGTCTGAGCGTGAACGCTTTCGACAGTAGCCTGGATAGATGCAGCCTCGTTGTAGGCAGGGATAATAACGACAGTTCGTCGTTCGGTTCTGACACCTCCCTGGAGTTTACGTCGTATGACACTTCTGTCATCGACGACAACACCCATTACGTGACTCATGTTTTTCCTAACTATCGAAGTCGGTGGATGGATATGTTTTCAAGCTGCTTGCTCAAGGTTAATTACAAACCGAGCAGTACACTTATTATATACTAGTGCTATAGAAAAGTCAATACTGATAACAGGTAGGGTGGGTTGTAATTCGTAAACAAAAAGACGACCATGTAGGTCATCTCTCTGATATGGCGGGGGATTATCTACGAGGCTAGAAGTAATTTTAATTATTGACTAATCGTTCAACAATATATACACTGACAATATGGCAAGAAAACGAGAATATGACAGTAACCTAGTATTGAGTGCATCCGCCAATGTGTTTGCAAGTACGGGTTATGCAGGTTCTTCAATTGATATGTTGGTCGAAGCGACTGGGCTACAGAGGGGAAGTATTTATGGCGCATTCTCTAGCAAAGCAGGTCTTTTCAGGGCAGTTCTTGCGCAATATGTCGAGCACATCGATGACCTTAATAATAATATGACTTTTATCGATTTATTGATAGTTGCAATGTGGGAACGGGCACATATAGATAAGGAGGTACACACGCTCGTATCAGTTGCGTTAGCGCACATAATAGAAGAAGGTAAAAGTATTCCGGATACATTCTATAGTAGGATGTCCGAAAGGGCTAAGTTGTCTATCCCACTACATCAATTTAAAAAGGAGCTTATATGGTAATTATTACTACTGAAAACAACAACCTTATCTTACACGTTAAGGGTATGGGAAAGATACTTGCATTTAAAAGCGAAATGACAATTCCTATTGAACATATTAAAGGTGTCACAGCAGACTCTGGTGCGTTCGATATGCCGAAGGGTATACGTGCACCCGGTACGGCGGTTCCGGGTATCGTTTATGCGGGTACCTTCTATCACGACGGGGACAAGGTCTTTTGGGATGTACACAACCGAGCAAAAACAATCGTCATTGAACTAAGGGACGAAGAGTTTAGTCGCCTTATCGTAGAGGTTGAAAACGTCGACGAAGCCGTTAAGCTTATCGAAGAAGGTATAAATAAATAGTAAACAAAAACACCATGCTTTCACATAGTGCTTATGCTTGGCGGGGGATTATCTACGAGGCTAGAAGTGAGATTCAAAGCTGTGATTAGTTGGAGGATGAAGAACTTCTCGATCAGTTACGTGGGCTTAAGAGACTACTTATAATATACCTAGTTAGATTTGCTATACTACACCTATGAGTAGTCCCGAAACGGCAACCCCAGAGCATGACGATTCTCTTGGCTTAGATATGCGCGGAGCATCTGGTGATGAGGTCGGCCGCAACCTTATGCGACTACATTTAGGACTTATTAGCCTCGGTGATCTAGGACCAAATTATGTGAACACCTCAGGCAAACTTGGCTTACGGATTGACCCAGCAACCTTTCCTCTCTCTGAAGTACCTGCAACATGGGATAGACACGTTTCTGATCAAATAGAACCCTAGGCTAGTAAGTAACTTAAAGCTAACTCTTGCGCTCTATCGATGCCGTGATCGGCGATGTCAAAATAGGTATAGCCGTTTTCTTTACAGAGTTCGATAATCCTCTTACTCCTGGCAATATCAAACTCTGCCCATGAAGCTATTTTTTCGTCGCTATAGTTTCGTTCACGCATCCAGTTATTCTCCTCACCATTATCTCGTATTGAAATGAGCCACTTGGCTCGGTCTGATGACGTATCAACCAGAAAGACAGCTCGGTTATTAAGGCATAGTTCTGGTAGGTAGTCTGGCCAGAAACCACCGTCAATAAGGATGTTGTCGGTCGACCCACTTTCGACGGCAAGTATGTAGTTTTTAATTAGTTTCCATATCGTCTTGTCTCTTTGTCGCAAACGTTCGATCTGTATTTCGGGTGGATCGCTTAGTTCAATTTTCTTGTATCGTTCAGTAAAAAGCTCCGGCATCCATTCAAACTCAATAGACTCTCGGACTCCACGAGCAAGTGCATCACCAGAAACGACTTGTCCATCAAATTTCTGACGTACCATTTTAGCAAGTGTTGATTTACCGCACCTTGCTGGGCCGCCGATGAGTAGTATTCTTCGTTCCATAGGTTAATAATAACAGACGAAGAAGCCGATCCTGTCTGCGGATTTGATGCACGCTAAAACAAAAACACCATGTTCTCACATAGTGCTTCTGCTTGGCAGGGGATTATTTACGAGGCTAGAGTTTATTTAAGGATACGAAGACGCCTACCGATTTGTCTTTACGCACATTATCAGCGTTAAATGGCTGTCCATTCATAGCGATATAGACTCCCGTAGGGACTGTCTCAGAGTACGCCGTTGCGGTCCCGAGGTTAAATAGGGCGTCCGAGCTTTCACCAAAGCTGTAGGGAACCATTGCGCCCGTTAGTACTATCGTCTTATTTGCTAGTCTTTGGTTGTTTAGTAGAACCTGGCCAGTTTCCACCATCGTATCGGTACCGTGCGTAATGACGATCTTATCTTCTTTTGCTGCTTCACATGCTTCATTTATGAGTTGTCTGTCCTCGTCGGTCATTTCAAGGCTATCCTTCATTAAAACAACCTGGATGATTTTTTCGCCAGTAAAGTGACCTCTGTCGAGCATCTCTGGTATATGGGTCTCTTGAAATACTAACTCGCCAGTCAGCGTGTCATATTTTTTATCGATTGTACCGCCAGTAATAAGAAAGCGTGTGGGCATATGTAAATAATAGCATGGAGATGCTCCTGAGCTAAATAGTTGACGTCGCCTCTTCCCAAACAAAAACACCATGCTTTTAAATAGTGCTTATGCTTGGCGGGGGATTATCTACGAGGCTAGAAATGCCGTTAGCCAGTACGTTATATTCGGACTTTTGAAAAATTCAGCCGAAGGCCAATCACGAGGTCAACTATGGCAAAGCAAATTGGTGCTATCGCAATCTCAGGCTTAAGCGACGTTAACGCTACGAGATTTAATACTGAAGCGAAGGCAGTCATACTCCAAGCCAAGGTATTTTCTGTTCCTGGGTGAAGGTAGACCTTTTTGAATATTGGCACGTATCCAATAAGCTTTGCCGCAAGACTTGCGTAGAGTGCCAGTGCGGGATCCTTTGTAGCTACCCAAGTGATGATCGATATCAGCGCAAGTCCCATACAAACGAGGTCAACCTTATGCAGTCCACCCATGCCGTACTTAAAAGAGAGAATAAAGATTATGACCGTCGTGAGTGCGAAGGCAAGAAACGCCCAAACCGTTGTCGTTGCCCCTGATGCAATGTAACTTGCAGCAGTAACGATGTCGATGATGAGCCAGATTGCGTAAGCACTACGACTTGGCTTAGTCTTCCCTTGGAAAATACTAATGGCGTAGGGAATGATATTTAAAAAAGCAATGATGCCCGCGATAATACCTATGAAGTTAGATACATTGTTCACGGTTCTACTATAACAAAAAGACGACCAATTAGGTCGTCTCTCTGTTATGGCGGGGGATTATCTACGAGAGTAGAAGTAGTTTAGTGCTCACGAGCAAAGTTAGCTACTGAGTTGGGCTAGCCTTGCTTGAATTTCATCCTCACTAATGCCTTCATCAAGAAATCGTGGTGTGAGCCGTTCGATTGCCGCATTCCAGTCGAGTGCATTCAAAATAACGTGTGCATCCACTGTGCCAACAAAGTTATTAAATGCTGTTTCTATTGCTGCAGAGTCTAACTTCGATAGGATTATAGTTGGATTAACGCCTTTTTCAAGAAGCCTTAACCAGTTTTGATTACGCTGCATGTCCGAAGCTTCTAAAAGGTCTGCAATTATGGAAGGATCGGCTCCCTTTTGTAGAACATCGTAGAGGTTACCACCAATCAATTCAGATAGAACCGATTGAGTTGTACTTATTACCTCACTTCTTTCAGCATCTTCAGGGTTAGTAGGAATAACATCTACTTCTGTCTCTGTACTAATAGGAGGCTGTCTCTTATACAC
>DIZB01000027.1 GCA_002427805.1 Candidatus Saccharibacteria bacterium UBA6039 | reverse complement strand
AGATGTGTATAAGAGACAGGCTCAGGAGATCAGCCCGCACGCACACCGTAAAGTTGTTAGTCGTAGTGATGTTGCCGAACACGACATAGCACTCGATATTGGCGACGAATCAATCGAGACAATGGTGAAGGTTATCGATACTGCAAAAACAGTCATTTGGAACGGGACGCTTGGCTATGCTGAAATTCCAGTTTTTGCGCATGGATCAGCTCGCCTTGCACTTGAACTTGCTACGCATGCAGACATTACTTCCATTATTGGTGGTGGTGATACGGCAGATTTTGTACTTGGTTGGGACGGCAATGGTGGAGCAAGCTTTACGCATGTTTCCACGGGTGGTGGTGCATCCTTGGAACTAATGGCCGGTGATAAGCTACCCGGTGTCGAGAGTTTGCTAGACGCTCGCCCTCAAGTAGAGTACACTAACAGTAATAAACATAAGTAATTTAGGGTATGGCGAGAAACAAAACACTTATCGTTGGCAATTTCAAAATGAACCTCGGTGTGGGAGAGGCTAGTTTGTATGTACACGAACTCTCCCAACTTGTGAAAAGCCACAATGATGTCGAGGTAGTGCTTGCACCAACGGCACTTGCGCTTCAGACAATTAGCTTGCAAGTTAATCATCGTCAATTTAAGCTCGCAGCGCAAAATTTTTACTGGCGTGATCATGGTGCGTACACTGGCGAAATATCTGCTTCTCAACTGCGCGGTATCGTGCAATTTGGTCTGGTTGGTCACAGCGAACGTCGCCATATTTTTCATGATTCAGACAAAGACATTCGTGCCAAGGTTCAAGCGGCAATTCGCAATCATATCACGCCGATTTTATGTGTGGGTGAAACCGCTTTTGAAAGGAGTGAAGGTGAAACAGCGGCGGTCCTTCACGATCAACTTATTGGTGGGCTTGCCAACGTGACCAGTGATGAACTTGAGGAGATCGTGATTGCTTATGAGCCAGTTTGGGCGATTGGCACGGGTCAGAATGCCCTGCCTCATGACGTTTCAATGGCTATTCGTGCAATCCGTAACCAAATTAAACACCTTTATGGAGCTAAGGCGTCTGAAGAAATTCAGGTGCTTTATGGCGGGAGTGTGACGGCTGACAGTGCCTCCGATTATCTCGTGCTTCCAGACGTTGATGGACTACTGGTTGGTGGGGCAAGTTTGGATGCACATGCATTTAGCGATATTATTAAAAAAGCACATAAAGGCCTGGCGGCGAAACGATAGGGTGGGAATATGAAAGATCTTGATTTTGATGAACTAGACCGAGCGGTAAACTCTCTCATTAGCGGAGGTCAGCCATCTGTAGCAACCCCTGAGCCTGTACTTAACGTTCCAACGACGTTAGTAAGTAACGATGCGCCTTCTCAACCACCAGTTGCACCTGCTCCTTCTCAGCCACTCGCTGCTCGTCGAAGCTCTGGTCGCTTTATGGACGTTGTTCACCCATCTTCAGACATGCGCAGCAGTGCTCCTGTTGCTGTGGTTGCGCCGGTATCACGTATAGCACCCACGATTGCGCCAGTCGCTACTCCTTCGGTTTCAACACCCGTTCCAGTAGAGCCAACAACGCCAAAATCCGAATATCCTGATCCGATTGATTTCCAAGGCTTTAATCCTGGTGTAGCGCCAACGCCTACTCCCGAGGTGGCACCTGTCGCTCATGAAGATGAAGATAGTGACATTACAAAGATCGCCGATGATATTACGGCATCACTTGGTAAGGACACAACAACTCCACTTGAGTCACCTTTTATAGCCGATGCCAAGGTTGAAAAGCGTCCGCTTGGCGCCTTTTCAGGTGATATCTCTGTTGATGCTGCTGTTACTGAGCCTGTCGAGGAAGAACCAACGCCATCTGTTGAGCTTCCTGTCGAGTCAAAAGATGACAGCGACGATCACCCAATTGAAAAAGACGTACCGCTTCCAGCTGAACTTCAAAATGATCTCCTTTCGATTGAGGCTAATGAAAATCCAGTCGCAGCGCCAGAAGCAGTCTTTACTCCTCCGGCTGCATCAACTGATGTACCAGTTGGTCCGACCTCAATTTCGCAACAGTATAGCGAGAAGCCGAGTACTGGTGATCAACCTGTGCCAACAATGTTTGCGGCTGAAGCGTATAAGAAACCAGCAGCGCACCCTAAAAAGAAATCAGGTTGGTTCGTTGTTCTTTGGATCGGCCTCCTCATTATCGTCGGCGGCGGTATTGGCGCAGCCGTTTACTTCTTCGTTCTCCCAATGCTATAGGCTATACTAGTAGTAATGGATTTACTCGATGGGTTAAACACGGCGCAGGCCGAGGCAGTACAAACAGCGGGCGGACCGCTGCTTATTTTAGCTGGCGCCGGAAGTGGCAAAACCAAAACCCTCACTCACCGTATCGCCTACTTGATTGCTCATGAGTCAATTTGGCCAAACGAAATTCTCGCCGTGACATTTACGAATAAGGCAGCCCGTGAAATGCGTGAGCGTCTTGGCGTGCTTCTTGGGCAGGACAGTAGTAATCGTTCTTTTATGCCATGGATGGGAACATTCCACGGCATTTGTGTCCGCATGTTACGGATTGAGGGTGAGAAGATTGGTATTGCTCGTAACTTCGTGATTTATGACGAAGATGATCGCCGTGGGCTTATTAAGCAGGCTATGAAGCAACTTTCAATCAGTGAAAAAGAAGTAAAGCCGCAGGCAATTAGTGGTGCTGTCTCAACGGCAAAAAATGAAATGCAGAGCCCAGATGAATACGAGGCCGTTTCAAATTATCCATTCCAGAAAAACATCGCAAAGGTCTATAGGCGCTATGAAGAACTGCGAAAAACTGCCGGCGCGCTTGATTTTGATGATCTGCTGCTTGAAGTTGTACGGTTGTTCCGCGAAGTACCAGAAGTACGCAAAAAATGGCAAACTACCTTTAAGCATATCTTGATTGATGAGTACCAAGACACCAACGCTGCTCAGTATGCAATCGTGAAAAGTCTTGTCAACGACGAGCGAAACATTTGCGTGGTTGGTGACGATTGGCAGTCAATTTATAGCTGGCGTGGTGCTGATTTTACGAATATTCTTAACTTTGAAAAAGACTTTAAAGGTGCGAAGGTGATAAAACTCGAGCAGAATTATCGAAGTACCGGTAATATCCTCGATGCAGCGAGTAACGTGATTACAAAGAACGTTCAGCGCACAGATAAAAAACTGTGGACCGCTGAAGGTCCTGGTGCACCCGTGCAGGTGCATGGCGTCTACGATGAAGCTACCGAAGCACAACTGGTGGCTGAGCGTATTTCAAGCCACGTCGGTATAAAGGCTCGTCAGTTTGGTGATTTTGCAGTGCTCTACCGCACCAACGCGCAGAGTTACACGTTGGAGCGAGCATTTCTTCGCATGCGTATTCCCTACCAAATTGTCGGCGGTGTGCGATTTTATGACCGTAAAGAAATTAAAGACGTTATTGCCTACCTACGACTTATCTATCAGCCAAACGATCGTATGAGCTTTAGCCGGATCGTGAATGTGCCAACGCGTGGCGTCGGAGAAACGAGCCTTGAGCGTTTCTTGGTGTGGCAAGCACAGAGTGGTTTTGATATTCTTTCAGCACTCATTAACGTTGAACAAACCAGTACTGTTACATCTCGTGCCAAGCAGGCACTTATTGAGCTCGGTGAAAAGTTACGAATCGCTCAGTCGATGCTTGAAACGGCAAGTCCGAATGAGGTCATTGAAAAACTATTAACGCTTACAGGGTACCGTGACTATATTTCCGACGGTACACCGCAAGCCGAAGATAGGGAAGCAAACATTGGCGCACTCCTTTCAGATGCGCAGAGCTTTGCAAGCCTACCTGACTTTCTCGAAGAAGTGGCCCTCATGTCGAGCGCTGATACTGATAGTCAAGGCCAAAAGGTGACGCTCATGACGCTCCATGCCGCCAAAGGCCTTGAGTTTCCAGTCGTCTTTATTGTTGGTATGGAAGAGGGGATTATCCCGCATTCACGTGTGTATGAGGCGGGGCCAGCCGAGCTTGAGGAAGAGCGACGACTTGCCTATGTTGGGATGACACGTGCCCGCGAAGAGCTTCACCTTACCTATGCTCAGAGTCGCTTGCAATTTGGCCAACGCGGCTATAACGCCATGTCACGGTTTATTAGCGACATGGGTGATCAGGTTGCCAGTGTGTCAGTGCAACCCGACTCTCACCACGAAGATGAGTTTTATAGTGATGAACCATTCTCGATTGGTGACACCGTTCGTTCGGCTAGCTTCGGAACAGGTGAGGTGATCGACGTTGATGGCCTGGCTCTGACGATTGCGTTTGACAACGGTCAGACCAAAAAACTGAACGCCGAATACGCACGATTAGACAAAATATAACGCTTACGTCTTTAGGCTATTTAGACGACCTTTGCTATACTAATATGTACACACTTTGGGTGTTTTATATTTCTTATGAAGAGTCTTATCCATAGATCCACCACATTACTGCGAACGGTATGGGCTATAGCTGCTGCTGCGGTCTTTTTGGTTGTCGTTATCTTTATTATCGTGAGTCGCGTTGGGGCGGTAAGCGCTCAGCCAGGCGATGGTAGTCATCTTATAACCATTCATGATCGTGGTAACCAGATTGTTGTTTCAACCCGTGGCACAACGGTCGGCGATGCGCTAAAGCAAGCTGGCATTCACGTTGACAGTGTCGATGCTGTCGAGCCTGCAGCCAGCGAAAAACTTGTTGCGAGCGAATACGACGTTAATATTTACCGCGCTCGTCCAGTTGTTGTGGTTGATGGAGCAACCAGGCAAAAGGTAGTAACGCCGTATCAAAGTGCCGAGCAAATTGCCAAGAGCGCTGGTATTACGCTTTATGACGAAGATAAAACAACTCTTACGCTTACAAATGACATTGTGGCTGAAGGCGCCGGCCTTAAACTGACGATTACAAGAGCAATACCGTTCAACTTCACGCTATACGGCGCATCAAGCATTGCTCGCACACAGGCCAAAACAGTGGGCGATATGCTCAAAGAGAAGGGTGTTACACTGACTGCGAGTGACCGTGTTTCTCCAGGTGCACAAGCCGCAATAACTGCAAATATGGATATTCATGTCTGGCGTGAAGGTAAGCAAACGATCACTCAGGCTGAGACGGTTGCATTTAGTACTCAACAAGTTCAGGATGGTGACCAGCCTGTTGGCTACCAGCAAATCCAGACTCCGGGCCAGGATGGCACAAAGAACGTTACGTACGAAATCACCATTATTGACGGTAAAGAAGCATCACGAACGGCGATTGCATCAGTTTCAACCAAAGACGCAGTGGCGCAGGTTATCGTTATCGGTACGAAGCTTGTTCTCACTCGAGGCTACAGTGCTCAAAAGGTACAGATTATGACGGCAGCAGGAGTTGCTGTGTCAGACCAAGGATATGCGGCTTACATTTTAGATCACGAGAACGCGTCGTGGTGTCCAACGAGATGGCAAGGTACGAATGGATGTCCGGCGGCGTATAACCCGCTTTACGCTGAAAATGCGCAGGTTGGGTACGGTTTGTGTCAGGCAACACCTGGTGACAAGATGGCAACTGCAGGGTCTGACTGGAAGACAAACCCAATAACGCAGCTGCAGTGGTGTGCGTCGTATGCCTTCGGCCGTTACGGTAGCTGGGCCGCGGCATATAACTACTGGGTCTCGCACCATAACTGGTAGTCATGGCTGCTCCTAATAAATCTCTTGGACAGCATTGGCTCAAAGATCGAGACGTTTTGTCTCACATTGCAGACTGTGCTGAACTGACAAAAGACGACACAGTGCTTGAAATTGGTCCAGGCCTCGGCACACTCACGAGTGAACTTTTGAAGCGTAGCAAAAAAGTGGTCGCTGTTGAGTTTGACGCCGAGCTAGCACGCAAACTACCAGCACAGTTCCCTGGAACAAACCTTGAAGTTATTACAAGCGATATTTTATCGTTTGACCTCACAACCCTGCCTAAAGATTATGCGGTAGTCGCAAATGTTCCCTACTATATAACGAGTAAGATCGTACAGCTCCTTATGACCGCTGATAATAAACCCCGTATTGCAGTACTACTTGTGCAAAAGGAAGTCGCTGAACGACTTGCGGCTAAACCTGGGCGGATGAGCATTTTAGCAGTGAGTGCGCAGCTATTTGCGGATGTGACGCTCGGTGACGTCGTAAAAGCGGCGTTATTTACACCCCCACCGAAAGTCGATAGCCAGGTTGTTATTTTACGTACACGTACCACGCCGTTTCTTTCTGACGTAAGCGAAGCAGATTTCTTTAAAGTTGTTAAAGCAGGTTTTTCAAGCAAGCGTAAAAAACTACGAAGTAGCCTTGCAGGAGGACTTGGGATTGATAAAACTGAGGTTGAAATAATCCTTCAAAAAGCAGGCATTAACCCTGATTCACGCGCGGAAGCTTTAACTCTTAACGAATGGGTTGAGATAGTGCGTATTGTCGCCTAGAACTGCTCATGTTAAAATGACGCTAGAATGCAACATAGTCTCAGGAAAATAGGAAAAGCCGGCTTCACTGTTATCGAACTACTTATTGTTATTCTTGTTATAGGGATACTCGCAACAGTTGTTATTGTTGGATATAGTAATGTCCAATCAAGTGCGCGTGATAAAAGTATTTTAGCGGATCTCGATACAGTTGATGGTCTTGAGACTCAATGTGGTTTAAATAAGACCCAGTGCGGAATTACGACAACTGCTGCAAAAGCATGGTACTCGGGTAGTGGAGCTGATAGTTATTTGAAGTTTACTCCCAGTCCAGGTAATATTATAGACGTTGTTACAAATACAACAGACTACTGTATACGAGCCTATAATGTGCAATCTTCAACATATAAAACTCTAGCATCTCCTGCTACAAAAGAGTCCAAACCGGGTACGTGTGCCACACTACTCCCCTCATCCATTGCGCAGACCGCTAGTGGTACCAGTGCCGCAGTTATTGCATGGACTGCAAGAACAAGTCCCGGTTTTCACGAGTGGACTGCAGCTGTGGCTTCTTCATCCGACGGCACTAAACTTGTAACAGGCGACGATTGTGGTACCCTTGTGACCTCCACGGACTCTGGAGCAACCTGGACGCAGCGTTACGCTGAAGACTGTAACGAGAACTGGTCAGGCTTTGCTTCTTCGGCGGATGGCACGAAATTAGTCGCTACAGACTCTGATGTTGGTGGATATATTTATACCTCTACGAATTCTGGTGCTACGTGGACATCACGTACAACAGGGGCCGGACAAGGTTGGTCATCAGTGGCTTCTTCATCCGACGGTACAAAATTAGTCGCTGCCAGCAGCGTTGGAAATGGTACCGGATATCTTTATACTTCCACTGACTCGGGCGTCACCTGGACACAGCGAACGAGCTCAGGTTCTCTGAGATGGGGAGGGGTGGCTTCCTCATCCGACGGTACAAAATTAGTCGCAACCAATGGTGGATCTTCTGCGAACGGGTACATTTATACTTCCACTGACTC
>DIZB01000009.1 GCA_002427805.1 Candidatus Saccharibacteria bacterium UBA6039 | reverse complement strand
TGTATAAGAGACAGTTCATATACAGCGTATATTGGTCGCCTGCCGCACTCACAAGCCCTTTACTAGCACCATCGATCAGTGTTTGATCATCGAGCTTACCATCAAAGTTGGCCTTGAGCTGTTTGTAGGTCGTTTGAAGTGAACTAAGGTCAACATCACCCGCATATGTCTTAATGCCAAAAACAGGGCCGACAAACTCGTAAATACGAGTCGTTTGCGATCCAATCAGCACACCTGCAATCGCGGTAACAACAACGATGATTGCGATTGTCCTCGTCGTGAGTGGTTTCTTTTCTTTTAGTACACGTTCTTTACGGACACGAGCATGTGGCTTTTTAATCATGGATTTCCCCTATTTGTCGGCATTTTAATTCCCTATAAGTATAGCGCACTCATTACTAAGTGCGCTATAGAACTTATGCTTTTTGTAAGCTTTAATTACTCTGGAAACGGAGCAAGATAATACCTGAGTTGCGAATGTCCATTGTACTGTATTGGCCAGTTCCGTAGAAATTATATTGGCTCACGTGGATCCAACCATCACTTGAAACTGGCGACTCAACAATCATAGCGTGGCCTATTGGCGAGAAGCTTGTGCCACCAGGTAAGATAACAGCATCTCCTGGCTGTGGATCATACACCCGGACGGCACCACTGTAGGCAGGCGCGCTATATGGCCAGTCCTGCGCGTTACCCTGACCATTGAAGCTACCAACATACCTATTAAAGCGTGCTGAGAGCGCCCACGCAACGTAACTCACACATTCACGGTTATAAAGCTGCCACGAATCAATAACCGTGTCTTTTGCTTGACAGTAAGGATATCCACCGCCACAACCACCAGCACCATTATTAGGCGTTAAGTTCTGCCACTGAAAGCTGCCGCTAACGCCTGAACTTGCGTTACGACCACTATTGATGAGGCTCTGATAATATGCTTTTTGTGCGTTGGCTGCATCGTTGAGCTTTTGTTGGCTGGCAGAAATGAGCTGTTGGTATGCAGCCTCTTGGCCCTGTGTCTGATTAAGCAGTGTTTGTTGCTGAGCACGACTCGCGTCGAGTGATACCTTTTGAGCATTTTGCTTAGCAAGTACATCAGCGATATCTGTTTTTTGCTTATCAAGCTGCGTTTTGAGATCTTTAATCTGGGAAATCGTTGCAGTCAGTTGATCACGAATCGAGTTGCGATATTCCTGCTTATCAAGGAAGTCACTAATATTTTTGCTGCTCGCAATCAGTTCAAGTGGCGTCACTGACTGATCAACGTATAGATTAGCAATGGTGTCCCCTAGTGCATCCTGGTTGTCTTTGATTTTCTTTTCAGTATCGGCAATTTGAGCAACCAATTTATCATATTGTGCCTGAGAGAGATCAATTTGAGATTGGGTTGCATTGATTTGATCTTGGAGTTGACTCACTGCTCCCTGTAACGTGGCTACCTGACCTGCAAGCACCTTTGCTTGAGCATTGTAGCTGTTAATCTGTGCTTGAAGCGCGTTAATTTGGTCGTCGTATTGATCCGCAAAGGCTTTACCAGCGAGCTGAACAGGTGTTGCGAACGCCATAACGACTACCGAAACGACAAGTAGGGCTTTGCCCATAAACGAGATTGAAGCTGGTGTGGTGGAACGCAGTTTCATATGCATCTACCATAGCATAAGCGATATTACAATGTCAAGTTTATGACCTCTTATGAGATCTTGAGATAACGCTGAGTAGCAAGTAGTGATGAGACAACGCCAATGATTGCACCGATAATAATCATGCCTAGTACGACAAAACCAATGTACAGAGTAGCAAGGTGAATCGTCGGCTCTACAACGAAATAGCTCTCTAGGCTAGGAGCGGCTGCATATAATGCCGCAAAGCCGATCCCTGTGGCGATAAGCGCTGCAATAAATCCATAAACAATCGCTTCAACGATAAATGGTCCACGAATGAACGACTTGTCAGCACCGATGAGTTTCATCATCTGAATCTCTTCCTTGCGGTTAAAGATAGCCATACGAATAGTATTAAAGATAATCAGTGATGAGACAGCGACAAAGACAAGACTCGCTCCTATGCCAACCTGCTGTGCAAACGTTGCGCCATGACCAATTTGCTCGATAGCAAGCTTGCGTTCACCAGCAAAAGTTGGTGGAAACTTTGGGTCAAGTAAAGGTTTTACCAACTCGTTCGTATCGACAAAGTGGCTCAGTTCACTGGTATTATTAATGTCTTTGATATTAACGTGCAAGATACCTGGATTCGCGTTAGTTGCCTCATTAAGTGCGTCCAAATATGCGACATCGTTCTTGTGAATGTCAGCAATCTGCTTACGTGCATCAGCTGAATTGACATAGGTAACCGTACGTACCGATTTTAGATTCAGTAACTCCGCCTTAACAGCGTTAGCTTGTGCATCAGTCGTATCGGTTTTAAGATAAATCGACATGTCTACTTTATCGCGAAGCTGACTAATTGTGTCACCTAAGATCAAGTGTGAAGCGACAGCGGTAAAAATGATCAGGAGTGTAATTGTCATCACCGCGGTTGCAGCAATCGTAAGCCACGCATTACGGGAAAAATTGTTTACCCCATAGCGACACATACGGAAAAATGTCAACCATTTGCGACGGTTTAGCTTTTGGCGGGCAAGGCCCTTTGCGGTCTGTTTCTTTGCCATATTTACTGCCTATAACTTCCTACTGATTGATCGCTCGTGATCTTGCCATGCTCGAGTGTAATCACCCGCTTTTTGAGCTTATTCACAATATCAACGTTATGAGTTGTTAAAAGAACCGTCGTGCCATATTTATTAATCTTCTCGAGGAGTCGCACGATATCCCAACTGTGCTTTGGGTCAAGATTGCCAGTTGGCTCGTCGGCAATCAAAATTTTTGGCTGTCGTACAACCGCACGAGCAATCGCTACGCGCTGACGCTCACCACCAGAAAGTTGGTGTGGAAACTGCTTTTCTTTGCCTGTAAGGCCGACAAGTTCGATCACTTTCGGTACAGTGTTTTTAATTTCACGACTGGTCATCCCAGCAATTTCAAGTGCAAAAGCGATGTTTTCAAACACGGTGCGTTGAGGCAAAAGCTTAAAGTCCTGAAACACCACGCCAATTTTACGACGCAGAAGTGGAATGTGGCTGTCTTTCAGTGTGTCGTAATCAATTCCACCAACAACAATCTTGCCACTGGTTGGTTTTTCTTCACGCGTCAGGAGCTTCAACAGTGTTGACTTACCTGCCCCACTGGTACCAACAAGGATCACAAATTCCCTGGGCTCGATAAACAAGCTCATGCGATTTATGGCAGGTGTTGTATCCTTGCCATACGATTTCGTAACCCTATCTAGCAGTATCATTTCTGCCCCCATTATAGCATAAGCGCCGCCTCGAAAAGCCCTGGCAGAGAGAAATTGAATACTGCTTTTCGTTTTTGTTTTTCATTTTCTGAGTTTTATCTTAAGAAAGGACGGACCCTTTTTAAGATGAACCTCCACCAGGAGATACATAACGTAGCACGTATCTCTAAACACGGTTTAGATATCGTCTGTATTTTGTGTGTACTCGAGATAGGCGTTGATAAAATCATCTAGTTTGCCGTCAAGAACACCCGAAGTATCACGGTCTTCGTGCTTGGTGCGGGTGTCTTTTACCATCGTATATGGATGTAGCACGTAGTTTCGAATCTGAGATCCCCAGTTGGCCGACTCCCCCGCCTGAAGATCGCTAATATTTGCAGCGTGTTGTTCAAGTTGGAGCTGGGCGAGCTTGGAGCGTAGAATCTTCATGGCTGTTTCGCGGTTTTGAAGCTGGCTACGTTCATTTTGAATCGCCACAACAATGCCGGTTGGAATGTGCGTCACACGCACTGCACTATCCGTTGTATTGACCGATTGGCCACCATGACCACCAGCGCGGTAGACATCAATCTTGAGATCTTTATCGTCAATAACAACTTCATCTGGCGTATCAATTTGCGGCAGTACTTCAACCAGCGCAAAGCTTGTTTGGCGTAGGTTATCACTGTTAAACGGGCTTAAACGCACAAGCCTATGTACGCCGTGTTCGCTCTTGAGCTTCCCGTAAGCAAAGGAGCCGGTCACTTCAATAACAACAGACTTGATACCGGCTTCTTCACCCGCAGAACGCTCGACAATTGACGTGCTCATAGCATGTTTTTCAGCAAAACGTAGATACATTCGCTCTAACATCTGCGTCCAGTCTTGAGCATCAGTACCGCCTACGCCAGCACTGAGACGCAGAATTGCGTTATGATCATCGAGCGGACCATTAAGAAGTAGGTCTTTGCGCCTCGTCTCGAACTCTTTTTCAAGGGCACTTACCTGACCATCAAATTCCTTTTCTAAACTGCTATCACCCATACCTATAAGTTCGGCCATATCACCTACTTGAGCTTGGAGCGTCGTCCATGGTTCGACCATCGAGACAAGAGCCGCTAGCTGCTTTGACATGGCCTGGGCATCAGTTGGATTATTCCAGACTTCTGGTGCCATAAGTTGATCTTCGAGCGCGTCAATTGAGACTTGCTTGTCAGCTATTTTTAACCTTTCGAAGGCTGCATCGAGTTGAGT
The DNA here is from genome assembly GCA_002427805.1 of Candidatus Saccharibacteria bacterium UBA6039. Lineage (GTDB taxonomy): Bacteria > Patescibacteriota > Saccharimonadia > Saccharimonadales > Saccharimonadaceae > UBA1547. The sequence goes on along the minus strand of DIZB01000009.1, from coordinate 916 downwards.
AGATAAGATTGTAATCCGTTTTAATAGAGGTTGCATACTCTCCCTACTATACCAGCATGTCTCAATCTAGAATAATCGGTGCTATGATATGAATTATGTTAATTGGCGTATTTGATTCTGGAATTGGCGGTGAAGCCATGGCGACTAAGCTTCACGAGCTTCTCCCTGAGGCAAAAATTGTATCGGTCAATGATCACGAACATGTACCGTATGGATCGCGGCCTGAGGCTGCAATTATCGATCTGACGGTCGCAGCTGTCCAGCCACTGCTTGCAATGAAATGCGATGCAATTGTCATAGCCTGTAATACCGCAACCACCGTTGCCATACGAACACTTCGTGAGCGCTACCCTACCGTTTTATTTATTGGTATTGAACCGATGGTAAAACCAGCTGCACATATGACGCGTACTGGACATATTGCGGTCTGCGCAACGCCTGGAACGCTTCATAGCGCCCGTTACCAAGAGCTAAAAGACACCTGGGCAAAAGGCGTCGAGGTCATAGAACCAGATTGTTCACTGTGGGCCAGTGCCATTGAAAATAATGAATCCAATACACTCGATATCGAATCAATTGTGAGTTCACTCATAAAGCAGGACGTTGATGTTATCGTACTTGGTTGTACACACTATCACTGGATTAAGCGACAAATCGCCGACACGGCAGGACCGAACGTCACTGTCCTTGAGCCAACTGATGCCATCGCAAGACGTATTACAAGTCTTATAACCTAGAGAGCATTCACTGCAGCAACAAACTGATCACCGCGATCAGCGTAGTTTTTGAAGAGTCCAAAGCTCGCACTTGATGGGCTAAGAAGTACAACGCTACCTGGCTGGGCAAGAGCACGTGCTCGCTCAATAATAACAGGCATAGTGGCATGTTCGATAACCTCATACGTTGTAACGTGCTC
>DIZB01000002.1 GCA_002427805.1 Candidatus Saccharibacteria bacterium UBA6039 | reverse complement strand
CGATTTGAGGTGGAATTCAGCCTATGAGTATTGACAAATAAACATAGGTATGTTATTATGAGCTTAATAGGTCGCTCTTACAAAGCACACCTCTCTTATTTCAAACATCACTAATCAAGGAATTCATATGGAATTAATGTACATAGCAACGTTTTTCGTTGCGTTTATTTCAAGCGTACTGAGCGGCATCGCTGGAGGCGGCGGAAGCTTTCTTATGGCCCCCTACTGGCTTATCGCCGGCCTCTCTCCAGTACAAGGTGCAACAACTGGTGCCTTTATGGCAATTGGTATGGGCGGGAGTTCACTTGTGGCCTTTAAGGGTACCGATCACATGCCTAAAAACGATACGTTAGTATGGGGGTTGTTCATTATGACACTCCTTACTTCTCTGGTCGGACCTTTTTTCTTAGCGCATATATCTATCACAGTGTTTAAGCCAATATTAGCCATTCTCACGATCGTATCACTCCCCTTTTTGTTCATCAATCGTACTTCAGTAAAGCTTACTATAAAAAATAAGACAATCGGTTTAATCAGTATCGCTCTGCTTTTTCTTGTAAGCTCATTTATTACAAGTAGTGCGTTTTCGATTATTATTGCTGTTTTGCTCACGCGCGTCTTTGGGCTCACAGTACTTCAAAGTACGGCACTAAGGCGCTTTACTGGCTTAGTGCAGTCATTGGTTATATTTACGGTACTTGTATTGTTTGGTGGTTTTGTGTGGCAGTACGCCATAGCAGCGCTTTTTGGTGGCAGCATCGGCAGTTATGTGGGTACGCGAGTTGCCATAAGAAGTGGTGAGAAGTTTGCTCGCAATGCACTTGCAGTGGGTGCGCTCGTTAGTTCGGTGGCACTACTCTTATAGTATTACTTACGAATGTTCGGCTGTGTTAAGTCAACAAGGTCTTTAAGACTATCTAAATACGCCATGTCCTCGGCATCAATTTCAAAGTCAACATTAGCATTTTGAAGAATATATTCTTCATGTGTCGACTTTGGGAGTGTCACCGTGCCGCGCTGTAACGTGTAGCGGATAGAAATCTGCGCCACTGTTTTATCATATTTGTCTGCAATTTTCTGAACCTGTGGTTTGTCTAAGATTCGTCCAGTTGCAAGTGGTGAGTATGCCTCAATAAGAATGTTATGTGCCTGGCAAAATTCAGTAACGTTATCTTTTTCAGTATTTCCAATAAAGAATTTGATTTGGTTTGCAGCAGGTACGATAGTGCCATTATCTAAGATAGCCTGTATGTCTGAAACAGAAAAATTTGACACGCCGATAGCCTTGGCACGTCCACTTTTATATATCTCTTCCATTGCTTTCCAGGCAGCGATATTTCCCTCGGTATAATTACCACCTCGATCGGTCCATGGCCACGGTGCATGGATAAGATATAGGTCAACGTAGTTGACGCCAAGCGTCGCAAGTGAGGTTTCAAAAGCATCGAGTACGCCCTCATAGGTTTTAATGTCTGCCGGAAGTTTCGTTGTGAGGAATATATCTTCTCGTGCGATGCCGCTATCTGCGATCGCCTTCCCGACGCTCTCTTCGTTGCCGTAGACTCTTGCGGTATCGATGTGTCGATACCCACTTTTAAGCGCAAAAGCAGTTGAGGTATAGGCTTCATTACCGTTAGGGATTTGCCAAGTGCCAAACCCAATTCTTGGTATCTTCGCACCAGTATTAAGTGTATATGTATCAGTTAGAATTCCCATTGTAATCCCCTTCTCTTCCTGTCTATTATAGCAAGAAAGCACATTTGGTATTGAAGTTCAGAATATTAGAATAATAATATGACACATACGAGCGGTTACACGGGAGTGTTTTAGGCAAGAGGCTAGCGAGAAAGGATAGTTTAGCCAAATAGATGATTCATCGTCTCCGTAGAATGGGTAATATTATGATGCGGTACCTTTTTGGGTTAAAATAGATGTAGTGCTATAAGTCCAAGGAGGTGCCTGGTGACAAAACCGACAGACAACTTGCAGGATTCTGCTAATCGAATTGAAAAGCAATTACGTTCGCCTACAGTCACGCTCATTCTTACCATCGCTACAATTGGTGCATTTATATATTTAAACTATCTATTGCAACCTGCCTATAGGGGGGATCCGCTACCCTACACCCTAGCTCTCACAGCTGAAATCTTCATTATTATGCAGGGGCTACTCTCGTTTTGGACAATCCTTAGTGGACGGACAAATCCCCGTAACTATGAGTATCATAGTGCACAGGCCAAACTCTATGATGAGTCAGTTGGTAAATCAGCGATCGCTATTTTGAAAAAGCAAGATTCTAAGGTCTCGCGGACGGTACCTATGTATGTGCATCGTAAGGCAATTAAAGTTGACGTATATATTCCTGTTTACGGCGAACCTATTGATGAAATCAAAGCAACAGCAATTGCCGCCCGCAATATTTACGGCACACATCGCACGTATATTTTAGATGATGGCGATTCTGATGAAGTTGAAGCGATGGCAAAAAAAATAGGCGTAGAATATATTCGCCGACCAATACATAATAATGCCAAAGCAGGCAATATTAACTATGCGCTGGAAGTTACTGACGGTAACTTCTATCTCATCTTAGATGCAGATTTTGTTGCAGACCCTACTATTTTGTATGAAACGATTCCATTCTTTGAGAATGATAATCTTGCATTCGTACAGACTCCACAGTTTTATGATAATCAAAACAATTTCGTATCAACAGCTGCCAATTTTATGCAAAATGTATTCTACTCTCTTATTCAATCTGGAAAGAATCACTTTAACGCCGCATTTTGTGTCGGTACGAACGTTGTTTTTCGTCGAAAAGCTGTTGAGTCAATTGGCGGTATGGTCACTAAATCAAAGTCTGAAGATATTTGGACATCTCTCTATCTTCATGAACATGGATACGAATCAGTCTATATTCCAACTGTTCTTGCTGTTGGTAAGACCCCAGAGACACTCATGGCATATTCTAAACAACAGTTACGCTGGGCAACTGGTAGTTTTGAGATATTTCTGCGCTCCAATCCCCTCACGCGTCGACGTTTAACTGTTGACCAACGCTTGCAATATTTTGCGACCACGTCATATTATTTTATTGGTTTTTCGGTACTGCTTCTTTTGTTGCTACCGCCCCTACAAATTTTCTTTAACCTGTCGCCAATTTCAACGACTATTCCTATCTGGCAGTGGGCCTTAATGTATAGTGGTTTTTATGTGTCCCAGCTTATCCTGGCATTCTACACCATGGGTGGATTCAAATTTAAAACACTCATGTTATCAAATGTGTCCTTCCCTATTTATATAAAGGCGTTCTTTAACGCATTAACAAAACGTGATCAAGCATGGCATGCAACGAATACCGTATCCTATGATTCTCCGTTTAACTATGTTCGCATCCAAGTGTACGTTTTTGTCTTCCTCCTCCTAACCACTATTGTGGGGGCAATTAAAGCGCTGTATATTGACCAGTTCTCTATTTCGCTCGTATGGAACGCCCTCAATACATTTGTCTTTGGATACTTCGTATTTATGGCTGCAGCTGAAGGCAGAGAGCTCAAAAAACAGCGTCAAAGGCAACGCAAAGAAGAAAAGCCTACGACCAACATTATTACCATAGAAGGAGCTACGTCATGAAATTTACAAGCAGGTTAAGGTTTATATTCGGTATCCTGGTGGTTATAGCTATCGTTGGTGCTCTTTCTGTATATCTCAACAGCATTATGTCAGTCTCTCAGTCCTCAAAGGCAGCCCTTGCAGCCGACTCAACGACAGTGGGCACCGACTACCCTGGGCTTATTGTTAAGCAAAACGTTGAAGAGGGTGATAAGGTCACGAAGGGGCAAATACTATTTGAAATTCAAAGTACACAGCTTAATGACTG
>DIZB01000017.1 GCA_002427805.1 Candidatus Saccharibacteria bacterium UBA6039 | reverse complement strand
CCGAGATTATCGTAATTGCCAAGACCCGCAAAGATAGCGATTGATTGCTGGGCATAGTTTTTCGCTTCTGTGTAGCGTTTATTATCAATCATATACTGCGCGATATTATTAAGGGCTGAGTAGTCATCTTTTGAAACACGAAGGTCGTGAATGGCAATAGTATACTGACTACTGTAGTTTGATCCGCGCTCTATAGTTCTAATAGAAAATGCTACAACCAAGATAACGAGCAGCACCATAATCCACTCCAGTCGAAACTTTTTATAGCGAGATTTGAGGGCCAGCACACCAAGTCCTGTCATTGAAAGGACGCCAATCATTGAAAAGCAAAACCACGTCTCACAGGCCGTCATATCTAGGGGTGTAATTTGTAGGTAGGGCAGGATTCCAAGCACGGCCCAGCAGGCAAAAAATAAGTAGGCGTAAAAGCTTTTCTTTGGAAGATAGCGCTTGACGAGGAGTGCGAACCATATAAATAGCGCAGCAACTAAAAGATCCAAGATAACTGGTATGACAACGCCGAAGACTGAAACAGACTGCTCAACCCAGTACCAGCAGGTCGAAAGGTGCAGTGGAAAGATGAATTTACCGAAATAAAACGCAATAATTGACGGTGCAGTCAGAAGCCGTATACCAAGCGACATGTGATCAATCGGTGCGCCATTGGCGTTACCAACAAGTATACCGACAGCAATTCCTTTGAGCGTGAGGTACAGTGCAATGGGAATAACCATTGCAAGTCCCAACTTCCACAGGCGTTTACGATCAAAGAATACAAGATACGCAAATGACATAATCACATATGCCAAGCCAGATTCTTTACAGAATAAGGTCAACAGTAAGAGAAGACTTGTTGCGAATAGGCTACGAAGTGATGAGCGTGTAATAAGTACATAAAACGCACTGATACCGAAAAAGAACATGAGTGTGTCTTGTAAACAGGCGATTGAAAAGACGATTTGTGAGTTCATTGGGTGAACCAAGAATAGGAGAGCTAGAAGGAGTGCGAGCCACTGTTTGAAAAAGCATTTTAGCACGAGAAAGAGGACGAACGATCCTGCGATAAACAGCGCAATTTGAAATACGTGATAGCCACCGGTTGATGCACCGAAAATTGTATAGAGAATTGAAAAAGCCGTCGTCATGAGTGGTCGATAATAGGTACCAACAAGCATTTGGCCGTTATAAAACGTACTTGATGTAAAGAAATAGCCTATGTTTTGAATAAAGTGGACAGGGAGGTTTTCAACAATCTGAGTAATGTCGTCGCCTTGGAATGGGTTATTGATACAAATAATAAACGTAATAATGCCGAGAATGATAAACAGTAACGCCACTTTTTTAGAGGATAGCGTATCAAGCTTTTTTAGTACGTTCTTTAACCCATTCATCGTCGTGTCCTTTAAGATGTCTGTATTTTAGCATGATGCCAAATAAAAATGACGACCGTTTGGTCGTCTCTTTTATTTGGTACGGATGAAAGGACTTGAACCTTCACGCCCGGAGGCACTAGCTCCTAAGGCTAGCGTGTCTACCAATTCCACCACATCCGCGTACAGTTACCACGCCTAGCGTGTCTACGATTGTTACGTCATCCACCACATCTGCGTATTTGTAGGTAACCGACGTATTATAGCAAAAAACAGCTAACAGATAAAGGCCCTTATGGCTATACCTCTCGCACGTTGCTTATGCTATCATGAATGTATACAGATAAGCCGAGGGGATGATGACAGATGAGTAAGATTGCAGAGTACCTAAATGAGCACATCTTGGGAGAAATTACAGCCTCCAAAGCTGTTCGTGAGCGCTTTTCGCGTGACGGTAGTATTCTGACGATTAAGCCTGAACTTGTTATGTTCCCCCGCGTCACAAATGACATACGTAAAGCTGCACGTTTTTCGTGGCAATTAGCCGAAAAAGGCCATGTTTTGCCACTCACGGCTCGTGGTGGTGGCTCTGATCAAACCGGTGGAGCAATCGGTAAGGGTCTTATTATTAACACAACTGCCTACCTTCATCACATTATTCATATTGGCCTTAAAGACAAAGACCGCTTTGTGCATGTGCAGCCAGGTGTGACATTTCAGGCGCTCAATGATGCACTAAATTGGCACGGACTCTACGTACCAACCTATAATGAAGGCGCACGGTTTGCGACGATTGGTGGTGCAGTTGCCAGTAACGCGGGCGGTCAGTTATCCGGAAAGTATGGCCTGACAGGCGAATGGGCAACGCGTCTTGAGGTAGTACTCGCAAACGGGGATCTGATTGAAACAACCCGGCTTTCAAAACGAGATTTTAGTAAAAAGACAGGTTTACAGACGTTTGAGGGTGAGATTTACCGAAAACTCGATGGACTGATTGAAGACAATCAGGAACTTATAAATGAAAAACTCGGTGGCAATGTACGCGATAATGCTGGTTATAGCGGCATATCACAAGTAAAGCATAAAGATGGCTCATTTGACTTGACGCCATTATTGATTGGGAGTCAGGGCACGCTCGGTATTATTTCTGAAATTGTACTCCGTACCGACTATGTCAATAAAGACCAGACAATTCTTGTCGCGGCGGTTGAAAGCCTTGAAGCAGCTCGTGATGCAGCGGATGCGTTAAGGTCGCTTGATCCTGCATCCATTGAGACGTTTGACGGCACATTGTTTGAAAAAGCTAAGGAATATGGCAAATCGTACCCATTTGCTGAACCTGCAGACGAATCAAGCACGATTGCCGCCGTCGTCTATGTATTATTCAATGACTTTGGCGACGCAGCGAGGGGTCGTAAACTCAAGAAAGCTCAAAAGATCTTGGGCAAATTCAATGCTTCTGTCATTACGTCGGACGATCGCACGATCGATGAACTGATTGCAATTCGCGACGTTGCTTCGTCGCTCTATATATCGGATGCGGGAGGACACTCATACCCACCGCTTCTTGACGGCGCTTCTATTCCATCCGATCGCCATGAAGAGTTTGCTACGGCCGTTGCTGAAGTTGCCGCGCGTAATCATGTATCGTTACCACTTCACACTCGTACGCTCGATGGCATCATCTATACTCGCCCTGCGCTTGAGCTTTCAAAAGTTGGTGACAAACAAAAGGTATTTAAGCTTATTTCAGAATACAGTCAGGTAGTTGACAAGTTTGGTGGCACATTCATTGCGGAATCAGCTGAAGGACGCTTAAAGGCAAATGCCGCCTACGCCCTCATGGATGAAGATGTACGTCATCTTTACGAACAGATACGAGCTATTTTCGATCCATACGGAACGCTCAACCCTGGTGTCAAACAGGTATCAGAAGTGCGTGAGCTCGTTGAGGCGCTTCGGACCTCTTACGATCTATCAGACTTTGCTTGAGGCTGATATAATAATGAATATGCGTGCGTGGCGGAATTGGTAGACGCGCTAGCTTCAGGTGCTAGTGTCCTTCGGGACGTGGAGGTTCAAGTCCTCTCGCGCGTACCAAAATAAGTTGAGACCTTTAGGTCTCTATTTATTTTGGTACATGGGACTTGAATAGGAGCTCTAGTTGTGGAGCGTACCCAGTCACACCCATCTCATTTTTCGTTGTTCGGCCATACTGCTCATGGTATACTACCCCCAGTTGTCACAGATTGCCTGGAAAGCTAATTATGCATATAGAAAAATCCTTTATGAAAAAAATAAACTCTCTCCTTTTTCTCTCCAGGGGTACTGTCCAGAGACACCAGCAACGACTAAAGCCACAATCAGCCTTTACTATCGTCGAACTTCTGATAGTCATAGTCGTTATCGGTATCCTGGCTACTATCGTCATCGTTGCCTATAACGGTATCGAGCAGCGTGCACACGTAGCTGCTCTCCAGAGTGATCTCAAGAGTGCTTCAAGCCAATTAGGGATAGATAACGTCAATAATGGTAACTATCCTGCCGCGGTTGCTGCCGCCAACGGTGGCCAGGGACTCAAAGCAAGTCCAGGTACGACCTGGCAATACACCTACGCCAGCGCAAGTAACGCCTACTGCATAACTGGCACTAACAGCGGCGTTAGCTACTTTGTGTCATCAGATAACCAGGCGCCTCAATCTGGTGCTTGCCCGGGTGATGTCAATGGTGGTGTGGCGACGCTCACCTGCCCGTCTGGTTTTATCGTCGTGCCTGGCAGCAGTACCTATGGCACATCGGATTTCTGTACTATGAAGTACGAAGCTAGTCAGGTCGGCTCCACTGCTGTACCTATATCCCAGGCCGGCAGTACTCCGTGGGTCAATATCTCGCAAACAACCGCCATTGCCGACAGCCCTAACGTGGCCGGCTGCTCTGGCTGCCACCTCATGACTGAAGCCGAATACCTAACTATCGCTCAGAACGTCCTGAGCGTAGCCAGTAACTGGAGCGGAGGCTCGATTGGCTCTGGCTATATCTACAGTGGCCATAACGACAACGCCCCAGCCAGTGCCCTAGACGCCGATAGCAACGATAGCAACGGCTACAGTGGAGAAACTAATACCGGTGGTAATCAACGCCGAACTCTGACTTTGGCTAATGGTGCAGTTATCTGGGACCTAGCCGGGAATGTTTATGAGTGGACTCAGAGCACAATTGCTGGCAATGCACAACCAGGCTTCAGTGGTGAGACCATCTATGCTTGGAAGGACTACAGCGACAGTAATCTTATTCAAAATGGTTTACCAAGTTCGGCCTACCCAAGTTTCGGCACGCCTGCCGCCAGTGCCTGGACGTCGACGCAGGGCATTGGTCGGCTTTACAGTGACTATGGCAATGGCTCTACGAGTAGCTTCGCCCGCGGGGGCTATTGGGGTGATAGCAGCTATGCGGGTGTGTTGGCGTTGTATTTGCACGGTATACCGAGCACTACAGGTACGTACATCGGGTTCCGTGTGTCCCAGTGATAAGGCAACGAAATGGGTGTCCGTGCAAGCTTGTTCAAACAGGTTGAATGAGGTAGGCATATCTCTAGTGATACAGACCTTAACTCTTGGCTCAATGGTGTTTCACGACAGGTCGATGTAGAGTACTAAAGTAAAAACCGGTCAAATAACCGGTTTTTACTTTGGTACTCTCACTTGTGTATAGTGAGCCTATTAACATTATAGGGAGAAGAAAATGAACAGTAAAAATATTCCAACAACAGGTGAAAATGCTTGGTATTATATAATTAACATCTTATCACTCGGCTCATTATACTTTTTGAAGATTGTCATCAAAAGAGCAATCCAAGAAACAACCAAGTAGGTTCTTTGGGTGCGACCACTTCTTATGCTTGTGTGTTGCGCCTAAATGTACGAGAATAATCAAATGAGTTCGATTGAAAATGAACAACAAACGTGGAAGCTTGAGCCAATTGACGATACTCTCCGAGCTCAACGAGATCGTTACCATAATACGATTCAATTTGTAACGCTTGGCCGGGACGTCTTTAATCCAGAAGGCGAACATATAGATCCTAACTACATGCAGCTTGATCGTTTGCTACGCATGATTGCCCTCCAAGATGGATCGGATGCAAAACAGACGTATCAAGATATGATGCACGGCGCAACGATTGCCTATAACGTGTTACTCGAAACAGCGGCCGAAGGCGAGGATGTACGAACCAAATTATATTCTGCACTTGGCTCACTTCAGACGCAGGCAATGAATGAAGCCGACAAAAAAGAAACAAATCGTCCAGGTGCCATCGGTGTAGCGCTAAATGATATTATCGACGATAATATCATTTTTGACTCAGTTGATTCTAGTGAAGGACAATTTGTTTTTGATATGATGTCAGATCTACGCAAAGATGGGGCGGGGCAATACGATGCGCTTCGCGGCTATCGATTAGTACGACTGGCCATCCCGTGGGCCGAACATCGTCGCGAATATGTGGTTCGCAAGGTGCTAGACATGCAAACAAGAAGGTACCCAATAAAAGCGCCAATTGAGCCTAAGTTAATCGAGTCGATTAACATGCCTCAAAAAGAAGAGTTTGAAGCAGATTTTCTAGAAGCGATTGAAGGGCTTGAATTTGATCCACATACTCTAGAGGGTCTTGAGGACTGTGAAAAGGATATCGCTACGCTTCTGACCGGTCATCAGACGAGTCTCTCATATATGTCACAGTCTGATATTTCTAAATCTGAACTTTTTGATGATACAACTGAGGCCCTCCAAGAGTCAGTGCTTACCCATTTTATGGAATTGCCAACACTAAAACTACGCGACAATATAAGTATCATTGGAAATACAAGTATTCTTGTCTGTGACGCTAACGGCGTTGCTAAAACGATCTATGTAATAAGTGACCAATGGACCGTCCAGGGTATCTTAACCGAACCGAGCATCATGTCCGTGGCAACTCAAACGTATATCGACGCAATAGTCTCCGGTGATGATAAGCTCTCTAAAAAGGCGAGCAAAGAAAAACCAAATCTTTACGGCCTAACGCTTCTTGTAGATAATATATCGGTGACAAAAATAGACGGCACGTCACTGACTATTGACGCGGAAGATTCTGCGTATGTTTGTATTGAACATAAAGGCGTCAAAGTTTATCGTGATCCGCTCGCACCCACCGTGGACTAAATCACTCTTACGCTTGCTCAATAGCCCCTAGATTATTACACTTAAGTCTATGGAATTTCCGAACTCGACAAATGGCGATAGATTCAATGCAAAAATTCGTCTAGACCATCCTGAATTTCAGGCTCTTATACGCGAGGCCGAAGAAGAAATAAATGCAGCACTGTGGGATCCCGAACTTGTTGCTCGACTTATTGAAGAGCACGAACAGAATATGAAAGATAGTATTGGCGAGGATATGTATTTGCAGGAAGCGGCAGTCACAGGTTTTGTCTATGAGACAGACGAGGATGAAGAGCCGACTGGTGTTCAGAACTATATCTGGGTAGATGAAAGTGTCTTTCATGCCATTCGGATGATTAAAGTAGGTGACACATACAAGGCACTTCTTCAGGTGACTACGGATCAGTATTTTGACGAACAAGATATTTTTCATGATAAAGAAATGTATTTTATGGCGCCTGACGCTATCGATAATTTCGAGATACTTATCGAAGAGCCTTTCATGGAAATTATTGCTCGTCATATCGACATAGGCCGCAGAATTATTACAGATCCTAGCTTTTATAGCCTATCAATTGAATTTCAAACTGATATCTTGAACCAAGAAGCCTTACGACTTGATATAGATTTACCTTATTTGGAAGGTTTTGGTGTTGCATTCGATGCGTCGCGGTATATCGTACTGCACGACATGGGCGCTAGTGATATTCGTGATGGGGTTATCGATCAATCGACAGAAAACCGAGAAGATCGTATCCAGCCACGAGGTCAATATCGTGAATGCCTCTACCCAGAACTTGCATATACAAAAGGTCCCTTCAGACGTATCGAAGAATTTGATATTAGTGGAGGCTCCCCATGCATTGTGATACGGAATGACACCTTAGGAGTAACCTATCTTGTCCCAATCGAAGCGATAGAGAATCACGACGATACGTATCTAGAAGTATACGACCAGCAAGATCAAGAGTAGTTCTGATATAATTGAACGTAGGATATTCATCCATTAACAATTAATCGTATCTAGAGTGCAGCGAGAGAACTAGCTTGATGACCTGCCAGCAACCAACATATGTATGGTGCTAATTCTAGCCCAAACGGAAAGATACCCAGAGTGCCTACTCCTTATCTTTCGTTTATGGGCAAGATACAAAGGAGTATTTTTTATGTCAAGTTTTAGAACCGCTGAGAGCGTGTCCCCAAAGCATCCGGACAAAATCTGTGATCAGATCTCGGATGCTATTTTAGATGCGCATGTATCTCAGGACCCTGATGCACGCGTGGCAGTCGACGTCGCTGGCGGGCACGGTGTCGTGTTTGTCACGGGTGAGGTAACATCAAAGGCTACTGATATTGATGTCGTGACCATCGTGAAGCGCCTAGCAGGCGACGTTAAGGTGATAGAGCATATTGCTGCTCAGAGTCATGAAATTGCCTCTGGTATCGATACGGGCGGGGCCGGCGACCAAGGAATTATGGTTGGGTACGCCTGCGACGAGACACCTGAGCTATTACCACTTGAATTCGTGCTAGCGCGTCGTCTCAATCAGTATATTTATAAAAAGTGGCCGTTTGATGGAAAGACGCAGATTACACTCAAAAATAACGAGATTGTGTCAGTTGTTGCAAGTTTCCAGTACGCGCCAAAGGATGAGCTAACTGCCAGAGTGAAGAGGTGGCTTCGCACACAAAAGTATGCATCGCTCGGTATGCTTGATCTGCATATTAATCCAGCGGGTGATTGGAACATCGGCGGATTTGATGCTGACGCAGGACTGACTGGTCGTAAACTTGCGGTAGACAATTATGGTCCACGTGTACCGATTGGCGGTGGCGCGTTTAGTGGCAAAGACCCCAGCAAAGTCGACCGTTCTGCGGCTTATATGGCGCGTCGTATCGCTGTTGATTACTTGCAGGCAAAGGACGCTCACGAAGTATTTGTCTACTTGGCCTACGCCATAGGCTACAATCAGCCGCTCGAAGCATCGGTCGTGGTTGACGGTAAACAGTCCGAAATCAAGGGCTACGACCTTTCGCCAAACGGCATTATCAAATTCCTGGACCTCAAACGACCAATCTACGAGCAAACCGCTCGATACGGCCACTTCGGTCATGACTGGGAGTTATAAGTAATTCGCATCCTTAAGCACGTTGCTTTATACTAGATACAGTAACAAAGGAGGTGAATTATGGTAGATACGAACCAACAAATCAACTCTGACGATGACGCGCAGGATGTAACGCTGCACAATTACCAAGATGACCTAGATACCCATGGCACTGACCATGTAATGGATGAATTTGGCGACGACCCAACCAAAGTCCTTGGTGTAAGCCCGGCCAGGTTTAAAGAAGAATTATCACGGCTTGACACCGACGATCCAAGCGATGATCAAGAGGGTGAGCCTGACGATATGCGCGAGCAAGTCGAAGACCTTGATGATTTAGATGAAGAAGAAAGCGAATAGTCTATAAAAGAAAAGCGCCCCAGCGCCGCAGATAGTCTGCGACGCCGAGGCAGGTGCTAGTCCTGTTCGGCGCTTTCCTTTGCTTTGTTGCTCCCAAGCGCCTTGAGGACGCCAGTTACCACCTTGTACGTTGCCTCGACGGCGACGTTGGTGTGCGAGGGAGTAAACGAGACTCCCGCGCTGTTCGTGATCTCGAGACTTGGGATGGTTGCGACGTAGGCCGGGTTGGCCTTGAGTGCTTCCTTGTTGATGACACGCTCGGGAACGGCAGTGAACTTCTTGAGCCTGCCATCCTTTCGGATCTTGGCGATCGTTGCTTTCTTGTCGCGGTCGACGAGGCTTGTGCCGCCTGAGAGCCACTTGACAACTCCGGTGACGAGCTTGGCGCTCTTCTTGCCCTTGTCTTGCAGCTCGACGGCGTTCTCCTCGGCGTAGGCCGCTGCCTCACGTTCTTGCTCAGCCAGCTGCTCGATGAGAGGACGTGTGTCCTTCTCAAGTTGCAGAAGGATGGCTTGAATCGCTTTGTCCGCTGTCGCGACGTAGTCGATGATCTGGTGCTGAGTCTCACCCATACTGGCGAGTTGAAGGGACATGTGTCCCCTTACCGATGACTCGGGTTCTATCGTTGGGGTGTCGGCCATGACATACTCTTTCTACTCGGAATGAAGGTGCTCTGACAGGTCTAGCTATAATTATTATAGAATAAAATTGCCAAAAAGTAACTTTTACTTGTAATAATGGCATTTACGCCTATAATATAGCGAATATGAGTCCAAAAGATGAATTTGATACTGGCTATGAACTTGGTGAGCATCTAGAACTTGCGACTGCTATCACCGATCGAGACTTTAAAGAAATAGAGTTTGGCGATGCGGTGACGCGTGGCAATGATGTAGAGTACGAAAGTTACGGGGTAAAATCAGAGGGTTATAAAGATGCAGCTATCGCGATGGCTGCTCAAAATGTTGCACGAATTGAGAATCCGGATTATCAAATTAACATGCAAGATTTTTTGGATGCGAGGTATGGTGATTTATACGAGGGTATAGCCGTAGATTTGAGCGGTAAGCAAGGACGGGTAGTGAGTATTGATGAAGCCCGACAAATTATTTATGAAAACCATTCACAGGTATCTGAAGATATTGGTCAGTCAGCGGAACAGCAAACTGAGGATTTCAAAACTATTTTTGCTGCGGCTAAAAAGATTGCCAAAATACACGGTGTACCGGTCGCTCAGGTATATAGGTCGGACGAACTTTACGCCGAGGCACACCGTGAGGCATATACCCCCGAGAGAGTTGCCTGGCGCTATATACGAGTAATTGACGGATTTGTAAAATCTATGACGACCCAAGACATTGCAATAGAGGAGGAGATTGCAACTTTGGATCAGTCGGATTACGATTTAGTTATGCTCGAAAGGGAGATGAACTCGGAAGTTCATACTAAAATCGCAGTGGAGAAGGCTGATATAGTCAGAACTATCCAGGATTTGGCCTTTGCCTATATTCAACGTTTTTGGGGCCCAGAAGGAATTGACGCATTGTCCGATGAAGCCAAGCTAAAAATTGGTATATAACACGGAGGATGATATGAAGCTTGTTCAAAGAATCGTAGAAATCGTTTGGTACTTGGTGGGGCTACTCACCGCACTACTACTCATCCGCTTTGTCTTAGCGCTCCTTGGCGCGAACCTTGCGGATCAATTTACCAGTTGGATATACTCTGTTACTGATCCATTCGTCACGCCTTTTAGGGGCTTACTCCAAGTAGGACAGTTTCATGCAGACATCGGACGCATCGAGGTAGAGACGATTGTCGCAATCGTTGTTTATGCCATCATTGGCTGGGCAATCAGTTCTGCTATTGAACTTGGCCGCAAAAATTAGATTTTACCGAGGTTACGGTATATAGTGTAGGTATGCCAGAGTTCGAGAATACAGAACACGCCAAACCTCTTCTTGATACTAAAGAGTTTGCTCAATATGAAGCTGCATTTGTGGAATTTTACGAGGCGCAAAAGGCCGTACTTGAAGCTATGGCGCTTTCCTATCTTGATCCACAAAGTAAAGAGTTCTTGAGCGACTTAAAAGTAGCAGTCGGGCGACTTGGAGCCTCATTTAGGCAATGCATGATAGAGATTTTGGATTCATCACGGGATGCAAATGAATTTTCAGCTGATCTTGCTGATTTTATCATTAACGACGAAGAGACACGACTTACCGAATTAAGTCGCTTACTCGCTGATCCGACAAAGCAATCTATTAAATACAAACGTTACAATAGAGATGGTCTTGATGATCGTATCCGCGCTCTATATGTTAATAGTGAGGGCGTCTCTGCGCTTTCGGGTCACTTGGTAGATCTGTATACAAGTAATCTTCATAGTGACTTGCATACAGCCCTCTTTGCGATTCAAGGTGGCGAGGAGTGATCGAGGCTGTCGGAGCATCATCATTCCTGCATATCGAGACGCAGTCCAACTTTCCTGCGAGCGACCTTACGGATGCTAATGCAGAAGTGTTACCGTATGTTTTAGGTGACAAATCTGGAATTAATTCACACGCGAAATATCTGCGCGATTATCAGCAACCACTGTATAGTGTGGCTTATTCTGCGCTGAGGTTCAGTGATAAGCCTGCAGACTATTCTACGGACGAATACAGAGCATTCACACGTGGGTTTGCCACCTTTGAGGCCATCGCCTCCGTCGTACGACCGGTTGCTATATATGATACAGCTCACGCGGCACTTATAGCCCAATGGAATCTGATGCAGTATGGATCATTTGCTGATGTAGAACTAGCACGCCGTTCAAAGAACTGGCCAGATGAACGGCCAAATGTTCATGACGTCGTCATTATAATGGGCGAGCGTCGTGGTGAGACTATCAAGCAACTGCATGCTCGAGTAATTGGGGCGCAAATCGCTTTTGAACTGCAACGGCCGCTCCTCGACGCTGCCTAGCTATAGGGCGTGGAGTAGTCGTAATACTTCGTCGACGTTACTCAGCTGGAACCTA
Organism: Candidatus Saccharibacteria bacterium UBA6039; assembly: GCA_002427805.1. GTDB lineage: Bacteria > Patescibacteriota > Saccharimonadia > Saccharimonadales > Saccharimonadaceae > UBA1547. The sequence goes on along the minus strand of DIZB01000017.1, from coordinate 4,128 downwards.
GCATTTGTATCCTGCATGCCAACATTAATCGTATAAGCGTTATGTGGTAGTGCCAAGAACATGTCTTCGTCGGTGTAGTCATCGCCAATAGCCAGGATAAAATCCCATTTTGTTTCTCTTGCCAATTTGTTAGCCGCCGCACCCTTGTTCATACGCTTTGGCTTTACCTCAATAATTTTTTGACCCTCAAATATACCAATTTCATCGGAATGTAGAGCGCTTTTTAGCTTGGTCTTTAAGGCTTCTTTTCGTACATATGCCAGGTTAGGCTGGACGAGTCGGTAGTGCCAGACGAACGAAAAGTCTTTTTCTTCAAACTCAGATCCAGGTGTGCGCGCAACAAAGGTCTTGAGTATCGGTCTAATACTATTTTTCCAATCAGGGGTATTCTTGCTATGACTTATCCATCGTCCAAGGTCAAACATCCATCCTCCATGTTCGGCAATCAGTCCGAGGTTGTGATCTTTGAAATAGCTCGACAATGTATTCTTTTTACGGCCACTAATGATGACGACTTTATTTCTTTTATCCTGGGTGAGAACTTTCAGCATCTTGCGTAGTTTGTTGGTAGGCTCTGAGCGCCTACTCCTGGGAGAACTTGAAAACTCCTTGAGTGTTCCGTCGTAGTCGAGCAAAATCAGACGTTTTTCAGCATTGTCGTACTTTTGAATGAGTTCATTTTCCTGATCTTCTGTGAGAGATTTTATGGTCTTGTTCTTCCTGGTTTTAGTCGCTTTCAGCTCGGTTATGAAGTCTTGTGCCCATTTTTCGATGGTATATTCGGCAACACGTGCCTGCATTTTCTTCATGCGTTTGTGCTGCTCTGACCGTGTCATGCTAAGCCCGTCATGTATTGCATCTGCGACCTGTGTGGTGTTGTTGGGGTTTACCAGTAAGGCATCTGTGAGCTCAATAGCAGCACCGGCCATGTCGCTTAAGACCAGCGCACCGTCGTGGTTACTACGTGAAGCGACATACTCTTTAGCGACTAAGTTCATTCCATCACGAAGTGGCGTGACAAGCATAACGTCGGCAAGTCTATAGAGTGCCGAAAGCTCCTCGAACGGAACCGGTTGATAACGATAGGTAATAGGTGACCAATCAATTGTCGCAAAGCGTCCATTAATACGACTTACTTTTTGCTCGATTGTCGCACGAAGGTCGCGATACGCATCAACGTCGCCTCGTGACGGAACGGCAATGATAAGTAGCACAGCCTTCTTTACATACTGTGGGTAGCGCTCTAAGAACTGTTCAAATGCATCGAGACGCGCAGGGATACCCTTTGTGTAATCAGCTCTGTCGACCGACAGGATGATTTTTGTCTTTACCCTTAGGACGTTGAAAGATTTTAAAATGGCATGAACTTTGCGGTTTTTTGATTCATTTTCAAACTTTTTATAATCAATTCCAATTGGGAAGGCATCCGTATGAACCAGACGGTCACCGATCCTAATCGTCCCAAGTGAGTTTTCATGCCCCAGGACCTTAACGATGCTCGTCAAAAAATAATGCACGTAGTCATAGGTGTGAAAACCGATCATATCAGCTCCCAGTAGCCCCTCGAGTAGCATCTCACGCTCAGGGATCAGACGAAAAATTTCAAAAGAAGGAAAGGGTGTGTGCAGGAAAAAGCCGATTAGTGCGTCCTTTTGCGCTGTACGAATCATCCGAGGTACGAGCATGAGCTGGTAATCATGGACCCATATTTTACTGTCTCGAGTTGCGAACTTTAATACAGTTTTTGTAAAAAGGGCATTTACTTCTTGGTAGGCACGCCAATAGTCGTCGACAAATGTCGCTTCTCTGGGGAAATAATGAAATAGTGGCCAGAGCGTAGAGTTGCTATATCCAGAGTAAAATGCATCTACCTGGTCACTAGTTAGAAATACGGGGTAACACCCACGTTTTTGTAATTCTGTGGTTATTTGTTGCTTTTCGCTACGAGTTAAATCATCTGATGCAATGCCAGGCCAGCCAACCCATACGCTATCTTTTGATTTTTTTAGAGAATGGATAGCCGTCGCGAGTCCACCGGCGCTTGAGTCAAAACGTAGTTTACCGTCGACACGAGAAACACTTACAGGTAACCGGGTCGATACAATAATCAATTTATCGTTCATATGTACACATCCATTTCTATATAGTCGTACCTCTCATTATACCTTACTCTCTCGGTGAAGGATAACGCGTACGGTATAATTAACTGATGAAAGAACCACACGTGGGCGTTGGCCCACATCCTAAACCTTGGCCAACCGATGATAGATACGACCCGGATCTTCTCGAACAGGGAGATAGTCGGAATGTTCTGGACAAGTATCGCTATTTAACTGTCGAGGCGATTAAAGCTGACCTCGATAAAAGTCGCGTCGATCTACATATTGCAATTGAAAACTACCAACATGATATGAATATTGGGACGATTGTCCGTAATGCCAATGCGTTTAATGTCGGAGCAGTGCATATTATCGGTAAACATCACTGGAATAAGCGAGGGGCAATGGTAACAGATAAGTATCTTGATGTGATGTACCATCAGACTGTCAGTGATTTTGTCGATACTATGGGTGATAGGCATATTATTGCTGTCGATAACCTCCCTGGCGCTGTTAGCCTAGCTGAGACAAGACTTCCGGACCATGCCGTACTTGTATTTGGCGGGGAAGGCCCGGGGCTGAGCGATGACATGATAGCCATGAGTGAGGTGATGGTCAAGATTGAACAATTTGGAAGTACGAGATCCGTAAATGTAGGCGTTGCCTCAGGGATAGTACTCTACCAGTGGACCCTCGAACACGTATTGACACGCTAGATGTAGCGTGTCAATATATGAGTATGAGAGAGCGAATGACATCCATCCATCTCGATACTTTGAGCTTACATGTTGAGCCAAACGACACTTTACGTGAGGCCCTGGCGGACTTCTACCGCGAACTTACTACCGAGCAAATCCAGGCGATTGAGCTACAGACACCACCGCTCGCGACTGTACGGAATATTAATGGACTCATACGTCCGCACCCCTATAAAGTAGAAGATCAATCTATACCGACTCTGGTCAGTAGAATGGGTACGTATGCGACACAAACCCTGAAAGGTATCGCTGAGGAGAAAATTGGACTCCTTGCGGAACCCTCCCAAATAGCTCACATCAGACAAACGGCAAAATATGGAGGCGTACCACGTCTCGCCTTGATTCCGTCGGATGAGGTTATGGGAAAACTACGGAGCTTTAAAGAACTACACTTCAAGGGAGTATTCGGTGACTTTATGGACAAGAGTATAGAGGTTTCTAACGATACGCCATCTGAGGCACGCATTGCTGACAAAGAAAACTATCAAAAAGCAATCGCTAACCTAATTAACTTACTTCAAGCGGGAAGTCGTAGGGGGTCACCTGTAGTGTACGTCCATCACCCTCGACTAGTTCGAACGCCTTTGCAATAGACACAGATTAGTGTTATAATATTGAAACTATGGCAAATAATCCTGAGATATCTCGTCAATTAGACCCCGATCTAACGGCAATACGCTTGAAGTGGCTACCGAGTATCGATCTAAGTGCAAGGATTCGTTCGTTTCTGAATCCTGAGACGCTTGCCGTAATGGCCAAAAGAAAAACTCGAATTCCTATATTTTCGCGTCAGATAGCGTATCTTAATCTTGCGCCTACCGCTGACGATTGTCCTACCCCTCTCATGAAGAAAGAGTCTACGTACGAGCGAGAGGTGAGTAAGGCATTTGAGCATATTTTCGACCTCCAAAAAGGTGCAGGTATTGAGCAGTATGAAGACGGGACATTGGAGCTGAGCTTTAATATAAGCCCTTTTGATAGAGCGAGAAATCATATTGTCGCACCGCCTCTCTATCAATTTTTGCCGACGACTAGCCCGATAGAGGTCTATACGCGTTTCCCAAGTCGCAACGTTGTAGCTGATGAGATAGTATTTAATCGTGCAAAATCACATCTATTATCTGGGATGGGACTAGGGTTACTTGAACAGGATGACCCAAATGCTCCGGCTAACATGAATCTTCATAGTGTTGAAGTGTATCGTCGAGATCCCATACCTAGAATAGGTACAGCACCAGACGCCCACGCCCTAGACTCTAATCCAAATCGCA
>DIZB01000007.1 GCA_002427805.1 Candidatus Saccharibacteria bacterium UBA6039 | reverse complement strand
TACTGCTGAGCGGCGTTGTAGATAATTTGTGCGGAGCCAACGCCATTTTCTGAATAGTCCCTTAAGCAGGGGAAAGTCGTTTGGTTGTAATAGTATTTCCCCCATTCCCAACGTTCGATAGTGCCGTCACCATTATAGTCGGGGACGTTTGCATTGTAGAGCTCGGATGGTTGTGTACCATTTGTGTCACAGCTAGGGACTTTGCTGTCAAGAAATTGCTGTATTTGAGTTGTTGTTAGTGAGGAGGCGTCGGTAAATACGCCATCGCTCATAATAAGGCCAGCGTTAAATGTATCGGCGTGAGCCTGTGAGGAGAAGCCAATGCCGAATAGCACACAGCTAAGTATAACGATGGCAATTTTTTTCATTACTGTGTATCCAGTTGCAATTGCTGACTCACGTGTCCTGTAGTAGAACCGCTCGTAATATCAACAGTGACAGTCCAAGTACCTGGGGTAATTTTGGTTGAGTCCATACCAAAGTCTTTACATGTTGAACTCGATGATTGTGCGAATATACTCGAAGAATAGCTGTATGTGGTACCCGAGGAGTTGGTGAGTTGTAGGTTGCAGGTACCGCTACTCAGCACTGCTTCAATCAATACGCCGATACGGCTAGTGCTGTAGTTGGTTATTGTGACCGTAGTGGTTGATTGGTTGGCTGACGGATCCGTTTTAGGTGTTGCTGTCGTCGTAGTTGAGCCAGGACTTGTTTTTACGGTTGGATCAACTGAACTACTTTTTATCTGTGTAGCACCTTGCTGTTCTTCGCTCGTTGGAGGACTCAGGTTAACGTCTTTTGGCGTAGTAACAAGAAATGGCCAGTAGTTATTGTTATGGGCAATCAAACCATATCCTAATATAACCAGCAATGCTATGCCTGCAATAATAACAATTCGTCCTAGTGTTTTTTTGCTTCTTTTTTGTATTTGCATGATGCCAACTTACTGTTAGGTTATGTTAACTTCATTTAAGCATAAAAGCTATGATTTATCAATAACGAAATGGGATGTTTTAAAGGGATGGTGTTGTTTTTATTGGGCTTAAATTATAGTGATAAAATCCTGATAGGAGTTGTCAAATGTAAACTCGTGACTCCATTGCCAGGCCTTGAGCCGTAAGCTTTCATACTGCTTTGTTTGTGATACTAAATTAATAATCTCTTTTCCCATTGCACGGTAGTCGCCACTCGGTACAAGGCTGCCTGTCTCACCATCTATAACGCTGTCTCTCAACCCATCGACGTCATAGGCAATTGCTGGTGTGCCTTGGCTGTTTGACTCGGTGATGATGAGCCCCCAACCTTCTTTAATAGAGGTAACGAGTATGAGCGCTGCGTTACGCATTAAAGTAACGCGCTCATCAGCCGAAACATGACCGCGTATAGTTATGGCATCCGTATGTCGTGAGGAGCTAACATGTCTCATGACTTTTTTCGCGTACGTGCCAGAATTATTGCCGGCGATAGTCATTGTTAAAGTAGCGTCTATATCTCGTGCGAGCTCAAAGGCTTTGACGGCTTCGAGGGTACGTTTCATCGGCCTAATTGCGCCGAGGGAAAGGATTGTCCGACTTTTTTTAGGGCCGCTTAGTGTTTTGACTGGTTTGAGCGCCATACCAACACGGAATGTTTGCACGTTTTTGAAATTATATTTCTCAAGATCTTTCTTTGTACTATTTGATTCAGTGAGAACGGTAGTGTAGGCATTTGATAGGCGACGTAACATAAATGGTTCGATTACGTAGCCAACCCACGATAAAGGGGCGGCCATTTGGTATAACCAGACTTCGCGAGCGAGCTGGTAGCAGAGCATGACGTTCTTTGCGTTGCTATAGAACCCACTACCAAACGCGATGGTATTCATTTCATCGATTACAACGTCTGGCCATGTCGATAGTAACCGCCTATAGAGTGATCGTGCCTTGGCATAAACAGTGTAACGGTTGCCTACTCGGTATGTTTCAATCGATGAGTGAATCTCATGCGCACATGAGCCAGGATAGTGCGCAGTGATTACTTTTACTTCGTGACCGTCACGAACAAGCCTCTTCATGATTTCACCCGAAACAGTTTCAGCGCCACCAGAAAGTGGATGGTTACGATCTTTCCATGAGAGCCACAGGATCTTCATTATTTTTTCTCGCGAATAATGAATAGAGGGCGGTTTTGAGCTTCATAGTAAATATTTTCAACGTAAAGAGCGAGAAGGCCCTGGCACGCTAGAACGATACCAACTAGGAAGCTGAGAAAAATTGCCAGGAAAGCCGTGCCTGTGACGGCGAGATGGAGCGGGTCTGGTAGTATGAACCGTTCAACCAGTAAGAAAGCAAACGCAACGAATGACAACGACGATATAAGAATCCCTAGGATACCGATTAGTTTAAGCGGTCGTGTTGAATGCTTGATAGCACCATCAATAGCCAGTTTTACGAGCTTGGCATACGAATAGCTTGCTACACCCGCATGTCGTTGATGAGCATCAAAAGGGATAGTCGCTTGTTTAAAGCCTAACCAGTCTATCAAATTTCTTGATACACGGTTACGCTCGGTGAGTTGGTTGTATTCATCGACGACTTTTCGATCAAGCAATCGAAAGTCAGTGGAACCAGGTACAATATCACCCTTGTTGTCCACAAGTTTTAGCAGAGAATAGAATAGTTTTGATCCCGCTGATTTAATAAAACCCTCACCCTGGTTACTTTTGCGGACACCAATAACAACGTCGTAGCCCTCACGCCACTTTGCAATGAATTGATCAATCATTTCAATAGGGTGCTGACCATCCGCATCTATAATCATTACGGCATCACCAGAGGCTTTCTGTAGACCAGCCGTGATGGCTGCTTCTTTACCAAAATTTCTAGAGAATATAACATATTTGGTGGATGAGTCTGACTCTACTATGCGCTTTATGACGGATTGTGAGTCATCTGTACTTCCATCTTCGATGTAGATTATCTCGTGGGCTAACTTATTCTTTGATAAGATTTTTTTTATTTTTTGATGATGCCACTCAAGATTAGCCGCTTCATTATGAACCGGGATGAGGATACTGATAAGTGCATTCTTTTCTTTCATTACTTGGCCATTGTATCAAGTCTGAGCGTAATGTTAAACAAACTATACAGCAAGGTATTTAACAAGATCGTCGACGACCTTTTTATGATCAAACTCTTTTGCTTGATTGAGCGCGTCCTTTGAAAGGCTTTTTCTTAAGCGCTGGTCATTAAAAAGTCTAATAATCTCTTTGGCGAAACTATCTATGTTAAATAGTTCTACGCTAACAAAGCCCTTTTTATATACAGACCCAAAGACATCATTGTTGTAAGTAATGACCGGAAGGCCCATAGCCATCGCCTCCGAAACGGCAAGGCCCCAGCCAATTTCATGATCTGTACATAAGAATATAGTCGCAGATTTAAGTATGCTGTTTTTTGTTTCGTTATCTACAAAACCAAGTAGATCAAAGCTGCCAGACAGGTCATATTCCTCGAGTTGATGCTTTACTTGTTTTACGTAGAACTCCTGCCCACCACCGACCCAACCAAGTCTTAAGCTGGGGTTGATTGCGTGGACCTTTCTCCATATCTTAACTGCATCAAAGATTCCTTTAACGGGCGCAATACGTCCCAGAATGACGACGTCGTAGGTATATTTTTTTATAGGCTGGAATTGGTGAAGTGTGGCAAAATCTATTCCAGCTCCTAGGATACGAAGCTTTTGTTTCGGGAATCCGAGGTTTAAAACATCTTCATAGAGCTTCGGATTAAGTGCCATAATGGTCGAACTCCTTCTTTTCATCATCCAGAAACTAAGCCGTTGAAGCTTAAAGACAATAAGGTTTACAATATGATTTCCATGTCGGCTTGCTGGTGGCAATAGGATGTGGTATATCCTTGTGAGCCATTTAATGTTTGGATTATTTCCTGCAATAAAATATGCCGGCCAAATGTCTGCATATGCGACATCTGAACAAGAATAAATTGATTGGATATTTTCTTTTCTTAAAATATTATAAGTCTGTATGGAACGTATAACGTATGAACAAAAGGTAGAGAACGGATTATCACTAAATTCGAATATATTTTTTCCGAGATACTTTAATGTAATATTCGACTGATCAACTTTATCCCAATGACTTTTGGCGAAACGGGGCGTGACAATGGTTATGTGTAGATCCTTCGGAAGACGTGGTGCTATATCGAGAAATAGTTGATCTCCGCCGCTCAACATGGTTGGTGAGACAAGACCCGTGAATAGGACATGAAGTGTTCTTTCTTGCAATCCAAGGCTCTCCTCTATTACGGATACGAGCTTGTTAGCGTGCTTTTTCCAGGAGTAGTTACTCTTCACGATCGCCATAGCACTTTGCCCAAGGCTTGTTGCCAGGCTCTTGTCCTCAGTTAGTTTTGTAATGAGCTGTACAATTTTTTCTGTATCGTTTTCTTTCGTGTAAAACCCATGAACTTTATCAGTAAATAGCTCACCAACGCCTTGACCCTCGGGAATAATGAAAGTTGTGCCGTGCGCAGCAGCTTCCATTGCGGGCATACCGAAACCACGGTCATCATTTGTTTGAAGCAACACAAGAGCACTTGCATAAAATGCAGACAGTTGTTTTTCGTTAACCTCGCCTACAATATCAATGAACTCATCGAGCCCGTGTTTTTTGACGAGGTGCTCAAAATCTTTCTTATATTGAGGGTCTATCCATTTGCCAACCATTTTGACGTGAACTCCAGGAAGATGTTTCATGACATCTAGTAGGTACTCGGGGTGCTTGCCATCTTTCCACGCCGTTACCATGAGCACATAGTCCTGTTTGGTTGTTTGTTTAAGTGCGGGATGAACGGATGGGTAGATTATCTCTATTGATTTACCCGGTACTATACGTTCGATAAAAGGATTATGCGCCTTACCACCCACTAAAACATGGTCCATTCTTTTAATAAGATACGTGTCAAAAGAAACCGCCATTCTTTTAAGCAGTGTAAGCACCGGTAATAAGAATCTGCCTGTATAAACACGCTCCATAATATAGGACGCAGGGTCCCATATGAATGAAGAGAATCGTATGCTATTGCGTGCTTTCATTGCGGCCGCGGAAAGGGAGGTATATGTTCCGTGCGCAATAATGTAGTCAAACTCATGTGTCTTTACGAAAAAAGGCAAAAATACAGCGTAACTTAAATGAAAGAAAGAGAAAAAGTGAAAACCAGGAATCCTAAAAGAGAACTTTAATAGGCTGGGAAGCCTTTCATCTAGGTATATGATCGGCACATTCTTGATTAGGTCTGGGAAAGCGTTGGCAACAACCGCTTTCTTTCGTAGTACGACGAGATATGCATCTTGACCAGCTTGTCGTAGGGCTAGAACTTGCTCAATAGCTATTTTTTCAACTCCACCTACATTGAGTCTATCGATAAGTATTCCAATTTTCATAAAAACCTATTGAGTAAAGATAGCGATAATTTGTTGCTTTTCGTCTGCAGTCAACTCCGGGTTATTGCCAAAATAAAGACCTTGATCATGTATCATACCAGCATTTGAATCTTTGAGAAATGAGCCTTTCTCATATTTAGCAAAGAATGGTTGTTTGGTCATATCGCCGCCAACGATTGGGCGAAGTTCGAGTATCCCGTTACATTTCTCTACGAGTTCATCTCGTATTTCTTTTGTTCGACAAACAACGGGGAATGCAAAATTAGAAATGAGATCGATATGGTCGTATCTCACGGGATAGAATCTATCAGTTTGAGAGTAAATTTTTTCAGCAATTTCTAGGAATGTATTTTTTCGCGTCTCCACAATTTCATCAAGATAAGGAACTTGTGTATTGCCGATGAAGCCATTAATCTCTGTAGGTCGGAGATTATAGCCAAGATCGTAGAATGTATAACGGGAGTAAAAGCTACTATTAACATTGTGCTTGCTGCGAATCTTTTTCTGCTGCTCCTCGGCAAGGTTCCGGTCCCAACCATGAGCGCGTACAAGGTTGAGCATATCTGCTATGTCTTCATCGTCTGTGCAGATTGCGCCACCCTCAATTGTTGACATATGGTGACCTACGTAAAAAGAGAATGTGCTCGCTAGCCCAAAGTTGCCAAGCTTCTCACCTTTATATACTGTACCTAGGGATTCACAGTTATCTTCGATAAGGATTATGTTCTCGTCAACGCATATTGAGCGAATCATATCAATGTCATCACAAAAACCAAGAAGGTTTGTTAAAAATACCATTTTTACTTTTTCTTGCTTTAAAACTTTTCGCAATTGGTTACTTGAGACATTTAAGGTGTCAATCTCTACGTCAATTGGTATGACTTGCAAGCCAAGCTCGATTAATGGCATGACATTGGTAGACCAGGTGAGGGTCGAGACGCCAACTTTGTCGCCCTTATTAATTCTCCCGAGATTAAGGAGTGCCTGGATGATAGCAAGATTCGCTGAGCTGCCGCTATTCACGAATACACAATATTTACGTCCTTGCCATTTTGCAAATCGTTTTTCAAACTCATCGCATTGAGGACCAAAACTCAACATTTCCGCATCGCTTATGAAAGAAACGAGCCTTTTTTTAGTGTCTGTCTCGTTAAAGAATGTTGATTTGATTAGCTTTATCATTCTGCAAATTATATAGGAGCCCCTCCTAAAAGTAAAACCGCCAACTCATCCGGCGGGCGTTCAGGGCGACCTATTCGCGGGATTTTTTTACGGGTGTGTGCAGCAACATTATGACCGCAGTGATTGCAACAAGGGCGGCAATGATAGTAAGCCCAATAAGTAGTGTCGGCAGGCTTGAGGCCTTGTTGATGAGCGCTGCATAGATCAATACCAGACTGGCAGCAGTGATTGAGAGCCACACGGCTGCATAATTTCTAAGTACAACAAAGTATAGAATAATTGCTGTGATGACGAGTAGGAAATATTTATAAAGCACAGCTAATATAGCAATTACTCTTACAAGATGTATGTCATAGGAAGGTCCGAATAGGATATTTATGAGTTTGTCCCCGAAGAAGAAGAGTGCGATGACTGCAGCAAGCATAATTGCGGTGAAATAGATCATGAGTTTAAAGAACGGTTTCCGATTAAAGTGGTGGTGATCAAGACTAATCTCACCGAGGAATGGCCAGATAAATATCATGCCACCAAAGAAGACGATACGGCTGACGACGTATATATCTGCATAAAATTTTACGTCTACATTGATGAGATTTTGAACAATAAATAGATCGGCTATTTGTACTAAACTAATTGCCATGATAGCTAGTGCGGTAAGCGCAGTGTAAATAACAAGGGGCCCCATCTGTTTGCCGCGGAGTGCCCGTAGTGGTATCTTGAGGGGTTTAATAATACCTGGTAGTTTGTCTTTTGCGAAGATACCGTAGAGTACAAGAAGGGTCACAAGCTGGGCTGCAATCATAGACAGCATCGAGAGTAGTCCGTTGTGGCTCAGGTAGGCAACAGTGAGGCCAATGACAAATTGACTTGACGCCGATACGAGGGCGACAACACCCAGCTTAATCATTTCGTTTTTGCCATTCAAATAGCCAGAGATAATGAGTATTGGAAGAGAGAATAACATCATGAGGGCAATCGGAACTGCAAACAGTACGGGTGTATGTAGTTGGACCATGATGATAGGCGACAGTAGTAGAAATATACTAGCTAGAATAATAAATAATTTAAATAAAAATGCCTGTAATAATTCAAGTTTTTCGTTCATTTTGCCATCGGGACTATCTTTTGACAGACCAATGGTAATTGCTAAGATTGAGGACAGAAAGGCGGATATCTGCGTAAAAAGAGAAAGGGCAACGGTAATATTTACGTATTCCGCTGATGAAAGAATACGACTAAAGAGGGGGTAGATAATATAGTTTAAACCTGAGGCAACGATACTGAGCGCGACAAAAGTAATTAGGCTTTTCTTGATCACTATTGTTGTATCCGAACTTTTATATAACCAGCAGCTCCAAAGCAGAATTCACATGTTTTCATAAATAGCATACCAATACCTAGTAAAGGTTTTTTAAACAGTTTCCTCGGCTTTGAGAAGAATAGCGCATAGCGACCAATAATGCTTGTTTGGGGAGATATGTTATCAACCGTCTCATTGGAATCTTTGTATTTGGTGAACTTTTCAGCATAATAAAACTTTTTACGTACAGATTGCCATAAGGATATATGGCCTTCATTGTGATAGATATAGGCCTTAGTACGCCCAAGTGATCCGATACTCTCCATCCGCTGTGATAAGTCCCAGTCTTCGCCGCTGACCATCGTTTTATCATACCCCCCCAGATGGAGGTAGTCGCTACGTTTAAAGAAGCGGGCAGCTTCCATATATGGGACACCAACATAAAAACTTCTCTCTAATCTTTTACACTGTGCCCAAAAGCCATCGCCGAATGACTCCTCAGGTATAACGATGCCAGCAAGCGTTACATTTTTCTTCATTTCTGCGACTGCTTGTTCAATGACCTTTGGAGATAAGTTCATGTCGCTGTCAATAATTGCGATGTAGGTTCCCTCTGCTTTTGAAACACCATAGTTACGTTGTGGGCTTCTCTCTGGTCCCTTAGAGTACACATGCTGTGTGTATTTTTTTGCAATACTTAGTGTATTATCGGTCGAGAAATTATCAACAACGATCAATTCGATAGCGCTATATGATTGACTCTTGATAGAACTTAGACATTCCTCAAGCGTTCGTGAAGAGTTCTTAGTTGGAATGATAACTGATACAATAGGCTGAGACATTAGGATAATTATAGCACTTAGCCGTTATTGATGAGTTGCTGGTCGTATTGGATGGCATAGGATAATTATATGAGTAGAACTAGAGATATACTAAAACGTGCGCCAGAGTTCTTGAAAAAGAATTGGTTTATTGGTTTAGTAGTTTGTTCATACATATTTTTCACGGCATTTTATATGGGTCCAGCCTTTTATGATTGTACGGATTCAGTGTCTGGTTTTGGGGACAGTACGGGGGGTCCGATATGGCGTAACTCTTTAAAGCCAGAGCAACCTGTACTTGGGGGGTATGAGAATACCACAAACTATCCCAGCGGAGAGTCGCTGTATTCGCCGGTCAACTACGCAGCGCTCGTTCAGGCCGTAGCCACGGGGGGAGCGTCTAAGGTAGTTGGCCCTGTTTGTTCATACAATCTTTACAATATAGTTGGCTATCTTACGACATCCGTAATCATGTTTGCATTCATTTTATATCTAACAAAAAATCGTTGGATTGCGCTACTCGCTGGCTATGCTGTGGCGTTCACGCCTTACATACAGAATAAGATCGGTGATCACCCTAGTTACGGCTACGCTTCACTACTTATTGCGGTGCTGTGGCTTTTGATCCATTTGATATCGCATCGAAAAAAACTCCATGCTATTCTACTGGCGATTGTACTCGGGGCTTGTGCGTACTTTGACCCTTATTTCGTATTGCTAGCAGCAACTATTGTCCTACCCGTACTTGTCACCTGGGGGCTTTTGAGCCTTAAGCGTCAGAAGGTAAAGAGGTTTTGGAGCGCTAAAAGATTGGTGGTTTGGGCGCGACCATTTCTACTAGGCGCGGCTATATTTGCTGTAATAGTCTCGCCACTTGTGGCCGTGACGGTTACAAATGCAAATCTTATTAGCTCCAGTGTGGCTTCGGCTAGAGGTAGTGTGGAGGCGGCTGCGATGCAGTGTAGCAACAAGCCCCTTGATTACTTACTGCCTGATCCAAATAATGTTTTTCTAAAAAAGATATTTGGTCCTGGATACACGGCGAATAATATTGGTATGCGAAATTGGTGTGGTGGAGCCGAAAGTCATGTTTCAATTAGCATAGTAATGCTTTCTGTAATCGTTGTTGGGGGCATAATGATGTTATGGGAAAGATTGAGCACCCGAAAAATAAAATTAGGGATAGTGCGTGGCTATGACAGCAGGCTTGTGGTGGGTGGAGTGCTTCTTGTTGCTCTGACAGCTTTTGCTATAGGACTACCACCGTATATAAAAGGAGTAATAACTCCATCTGGGATTGTTTTAACGTTAACTGAGACTTGGCGAATATTTGCTCGTGAATACCTTGTCCTGAACATTGCTCTGGTATCGTTATTTGCATTAACTCTAAAATACCTCACTACCTTAAAGGCATTTCGGAACAAAAGGGCTCTACTTGTTATTTTATTCGCATTAATAACCTTAGGAATAATGGCCGAATATCAGGTTAATCATCCATTTAGTCCACCTGTTTTTAGCTACTCTCGTGACGTACCCGAGGTATATGATCGCATAAGAGATGACAGTAATATAAAGGCTATTGCGGAGTATCCCATTGATCGAACGGGCGTGGAGTATGATTCAATCGTGTATTATCTTACCATGCAGGCTGTGCATGGTAAGCCTATCATCAACAGCGCAGCTATTGGTGATATGAGTGACAAAATCCATAACTCGATTAAAGATCTTAGTGATCCCCAGACGCTTCCTGTGTTGAGGGCATTGGGCATTGAATACGTCGTAATTCACGGCGAAAGCCCTAGTGATATTCGCAAGGCGCTACCAGGATTAGAGATTATTGACCAGGGTACTTCTGAAAATTTCTCTTTGCAGATAGTAAGGCCAGGTGATGACAAAAGTATAGTTCTGGCCAAGATAAAAGATGGGCCTAAGGCCGATAGTGTGTTAACTATAGATACAGGAAACGTTATAAGCCTTCCACTTCTAAAGTCACCTCAAAGCATGGAGTATGAACTTTCCAGCGGAGGTTCTTTGGGTATTAACTCTATAAGAAAAGAAACAACTCATGCGGTAAAAGTATGCTTCGATATTAAGGCTTTATCCGCTGATACTGAACTATCTATATCGGTAGATGGGAGACAAATATCTACTCAGGGCATAAACAGTGCCTACACCTCTATAAGCATTGAGGCTAAAACCGGTGATACCATTAAGCTCAGTAATTCCAAGGGCTATAATATGGAGCTCAACAATTTAGGTTGTTCAGTTTAGGGTCACCGGTCTTTCTACTCGCCTGATTTAAAGCATCCGATACTATGCTATAAGTCTGCCGTGCCTGTATTGTTGGCTGTTCTAAGGAACAGGAGATCAGACTGTGACAGGTCTACGCTACACGTGTCTTAAACCTGACATGTCTTAAGAACAGGGTTTACTGTTTTTATCAACAAGACTTAACAAGGTTATAGCAATACGCATAATTACTTTTAGATTAAATACTGACCTAATGATAAAATAGAACAATATGATTACAGTGATTATTGCTGGAGGGTCAGGAACACGATTATGGCCTCTCTCTACACCAGATTACCCAAAACATTTACTAAACCTTATTGATGATAGGAGTTTGCTCCAGGCTGCGTATGAGCGCGGTACGCATGCTGGTGAAACAGTTTATATCGTCACAGAAGCGAGTCATTCACAGCATGTTAAGGATCAACTGCCAGATCTTGCGGATGAGAATTTTCTTATTGAACCGGGCCGTCGCGGAACCGGTAACTGCATTATATTCGCGCTGGATGTTATTGCTCGCCGACACGACAAAGACGAGCCTATCGCTTTTGTGCACTCTGATCACCATATTCGTGATATTGACGGTTACGTGAAATCACTCCATATTGCGGCTGATTCATCTGTAGAGACACATAAGATTACACTTGTGGGGATTGAGCCAACATTTCCATCAACTGGATTTGGCTATATTGAGCGTGATGGCGCTTTGGGTGATAATGGGGAAGTCTACAACATTGAATCATTCAAAGAAAAACCAGATTATGACACTGCACAGAAGTACCTTCAGGCAGGAAAGTATTTGTGGAATTGTGGCTATTTTGTTGGATCGGTAAATGTATTTCTTGATGAAATCAAACAAGTCTCACCTGAACTTGAGGCGCATTTTGAGGCCTTAGCGAAAGAAGCCGAGCCGATGAGCGATGACTATAACAAGGTTTACCTAGGGTTTGATGATCAGGTGATTGATTATGCCCTTGCAGAGAAATCGCATAACCTAGCGGTCGTTCCTGCGCGCTTTGATTGGATGGATTTAGGCTCATTTAAGGACCTCCATAACGCTGTGGAGCGCGATGAACAAGGTAATCATTTCCATGGCGCTGGCATCAACCCAATTGATCTTGAGAATGTGTATATTCGTAATGAAGAAGAAAAACCAATTGCTGTTATTGGCCTCGATAACATTGTCGTTATTAACACGCCGAATGGCATACTCGTTGCCCGAAAAGATGTGAGCCACCGCACGGGTGAAGTGGCTAAAAAACTTCAAGCTTAGCTATTGTCGCTGACGATCTTGCGCATTTTTGTGACGAAGAGGCTTTTATCGAAGCGTTTTGCTTTGCGGTGAAGCGTTGCGGGTAAGAATGATAACGTCTCGAAGCGGGTGATTGCATCAACTAAACTATCAACAGTTTGGTCCTGAAATAACACACCCGTCTCGCCGTCTTGAATGATATCGAGTACACCACCTTTGGCGTAGGCAATGACTGGCGTACCAGCGGCGAGCGCTTCAACTGCAGACATACCAAAATCCTCTTCGTTTGGAAACAAAAATGCCTTTGCCGACCAGGCATGCTTCACAAGCTCTTTATCGCTAATACGTCCAGTGAAATGAATAGTTGGGCCAGCCAGCGTCTTAAGCCGTTCAGTGTCTGGACCACTGCCGATGATGGTAAGATGTGCGCCGAGTTTATTACATGCAGCAATTGCAATATCAAATCGCTTATACGGGACATGGCGGCCCCACATGACATAGCCAGCGCGCTCACCACGAGGCGGTGGGGTAAAACGATCAACGTCGATTGGTGGGTAGACAATGGTGCTTGAGCGGCCATAATACTTTTTGATACGTTCGCTTGTGACGGTAGAGTTGGCAATGAGAACGTCTATGTCTTTGATTGACGCAAGATCGAGTTTACGCATGCGCTTCACAAAGAAGGGAATGACAGGACGAATAAGTGGTGTCAGTGCGCCAAAGCGGAACTCGCGTTTGAACTCCTCATAGTGGCTCCAGTAGTAGCGAATTGGTGTGTGAATGTAGGCGATATGCACCTGACCTTTACGTGTTTTACGCACTGCCTTGGCTTCGGCGCTGCTGGTACTTAAAATAATGTCATACTCGGACAGATCGAGCTTACGGAAGGCATAGGCCCTAAGGACTGGCCATAGCACGTGTTTGTAGCGAATAAACCTGGGAAGGGTCTTTTGAAGATACGTTGTGCGGATATCGATGCCACTAAAAGCTTCCATAGCTGCAGCATCGTATACTGATGTATAAATCGGGGCATCAGGAAAAACCTTGTGAAGTTCAAGAAGAAGACTTTCGGCACCGCCATTAACTGTCAGCCAGTCGGTGACGATTGCGATGCGGGGGCTGGTCATCCTTGTGGTTCCCATGGTGAATAGGTATGTGGTGCAAGGCGAGGGTCATCGTAATGAATTTCGAGTCGTACGATCTCGGTGTTTTTATACGTTTGGCGTGTATGATTTTCGTCGAACATAAAGCCAAAACGATTCATGACACCATTATGCGTTACGACGATAATCGTAGAGCTATAGAGGAGCTCAGTATCGCGAATGAATGATTTGAGGCGTTCGACAAGGTTGTTGATAGGCTCGGCACCATGAGGGCTTTGGTCGGGCGGCGTGGCATCGAAGACGTCCCAGTCGATTTCGTCGTGACGACTGCCTTCGAGCGTACCGAATGAACGTTCACGCAGGCGCCAATCAATCAAGAGTGGCGCATTTTGATAGGCGCCATGAATATAACTCGCGGTTTGCTGGCAACGCGTAAGATCGGAGGCGAAGATAATATCTGGACGCTCGTCATGCAAGCTATCGGCAATTTGGGCAGCTTGCACTCGCCCATTATCACTGAGCTCTGGGTCGGCCCAACCTTGAAGTTTGCGGTCGATGTTGTCGGCTGTTTCACCGTGACGAACAAGAATAAATGTTGGCACTATTTAGCTCCGCGGCGTTTAAAAACAACTAGGACTGTTTTAAAAAGAATCTTAATATCAAGCCAGAAGGTCCAGTTTTGGGCGTAGAATAATTCAAGCTCAATCCGTTCATCAAATGATAGCTCGCTTCGTCCTGATACTTGCCAGAGGCCTGTGACACCAGACTTTACACTATGCAGCAATGCACTGCGACCTTTTGCCATATGTACCTCCTGTGGGAGAATCGGGCGTGGCCCAACCAGACTGAGGTCGCCCCTTAGGACATTAAACACCTGGGGAAGTTCATCAATTGAGCTACGACGTAGGAATCTGCCAAAGGCATTAACACGTGGGTCACGTGCGACTTTTTGATGCTTCATATATTCTTCAGCCAAATCGTCTCGCCCCATAGCGCGAAACTCCGCTGCGTCATCGACATTCTTTGAGTCAAAGCCAGGGAGATGAGTCATAGAACGAAACTTCAACAAACCAACCTGCTGAGAGAAACGAGATAAACGCTCATTAGTGTAAAAAACAGTGCCAGGGTTAAGAATCTTTTGCAAGATCGCAATAACCAGAAATAGTGGGGACAGAACAATAATGAGCATAAGACTGACGATAAAATCAAAGATGCGTTTTAAGATTGCACCCCAACCCACGAGTGGTGTTTGGTAGACAGTAATCATAGGGTAACCAAGAAAGACGTCGACGTCGTTTTTACCAGAATAGAACTCTGCCTCACCTGGAATAAAGCTATATTCAATGTGGTGTGTTTGAGCAGCATTTAATATCTTTTGATTACGCTCCGGTGAGTCATACAGGTCGGTTTGAATAATCGTATTGATGGCATTGATATCTATGTCGCGCAGCGCTGTTTCAACCAGTGAATAATGGTGTACTTTGAGGCCGTCAGGCATGGTTTTTTTGGGGCCGGCAATGGCAACAATTTCATAGCCACTTTTACGTGTGTTGGCAAGTGATATGGCAATATCGACCGTACTTTCCGATGAGCCGATAATAAGGACTCGTCGTACACCCCGTCCGTAGCGGAACATGAGGCTACGGACGTAGCGGAGGATTTCGCGCTCAATGACAATTAAAAGAAATGACCCGACGAGTACATAGACGGCAACCAGGCGTGCCGGAAAAATGTTTTTATCGCTTGCATACTGCCAGCCAATAATAAGGAGGATACCAATAAATGCACCAATGGCGATTTTTGCCCACTCAATAAGGCGGCGATTATACGTACTAGGGCGGTACAGGCCAAGGATTGCAAAGACCAAAATCCAGAACGGTATGACGAGCAGGAACGAGTACAGGTAGTCGTAGGCGTGGATGTTTGCGATGAGGGGGCGAGGGTCGTATTGAACGCGCAAGACGTAGGCGAGTGTAAATGCTGCAAGAAGCACGAAGGTATCGATAATGATGAGGATGAGACTGTAGAATTTGGTGTTTCTGCTGCGCATGGATTCCTTTATTATACCACCGCTAGAGGCTTCTTTAGGCCGGAGCTTAGTGAATATGATCTGCGACAGCAATAGGGTTCGAGAAAAGCATGATGGTATTGCTATCACTCGTGCTTGTCATTTGCTCGGGAGCACCAAATTGAGAGACAGCCTGGGCCACAGTACATACTTGAGGAGCATTAGTAATGACCTGCCCGTCAAAAATAAGCGCAACTTCCCCACTGATCTGTGATTGTACATGGCTATAGGCAGCTTTGTCATAAAACGTAGTTGCTTGTAGAAGTGTACCGTCGGAGCATGATAGAGGTAGAATAGACGGTTCCGTAGGGTATAAGTAGGTCGCCGGTATGGCAGTGTCCATACTCGCGTACGCATACGAGATGTCATGTGCCTTCAAATAGTCATAGGTGCTCTGTTTTATATTGACGTTTAATGTGTTCGTGCGCGACGACAAAGTTGCGTGGGCGAGGAGCGTGATATTAATAAAGAGGCCAATTATAAAAATAATTTTAACAAGAGATTTTATCCGTGCAGGAAGAAACGTCAAAAGCGAGATCATAATGACAATAACAGGTGCCAACATAATAAGATATCGTGAGGTGTCCCCATCACTGAGCACTTGTCCGCTTGCAATATAGACGAGTTCAATCGTAATAAACGCGATGCCAATAAATAAGACTGTTCGTTTTGCTAGCTTACGTTTCACGATGAGCCAAATAGAGGCAAGGATAGATACAGCCAATAGCAGACCATTTATGAGCTGGCTGAGACGCCCGATGTCATATGTATTCGCTACAAATCGAACGTTCGCTAGGGTAGTCTGCTCAACTACTTTTAGCGGATGCGAAAGTACCGCAAGTGACTGACTGACAGAGCTTACTTGGTTGAAG
The DNA here is from genome assembly GCA_002427805.1 of Candidatus Saccharibacteria bacterium UBA6039. Lineage (GTDB taxonomy): Bacteria > Patescibacteriota > Saccharimonadia > Saccharimonadales > Saccharimonadaceae > UBA1547. Next base: position 28,718 of record DIZB01000007.1, on the reverse strand, counting down.
CTGAGCTCAAACACATGCCTTACAAGTACATTAATAAGAAGCGAGAATATAAAACCCAGAATAATAGATGTCACGAGGATGCTCGCGCGTTTAAGGCTAAGCTTGTGACTAAGAAAAAGCGTACCGACAAAAATAACAATGACAAGACCAGTCGTATATAGCTGTAGCGGGTCGGCAAAAAAGAGAAGGCCAGAGAATACGGTAATAGTGGCAGCTAGCACTCGACTCGGTTTCTCGATAAACTTAAGCCCCAAATAAAGAAGTAGTACACCTGCAGCGACTTCAAGATTTCGAGAGTTAGCAAACTGAATCCAGAATATCGCTCCTGCAGCCGAAGCTAACCACAGCATAGCAAGGTAGAAGAATCCACTTACGGGAATTTTCAGAATCTGCAGCAGTTTCTTAGTGACAAAGAATAAACAGACAAATGTAGCAATATTAATAAATAGTGTCATGGCAATAAGGGCGATGTGGGGCGGAATGTTGAGTGCATGGAGGGGCATATATATAAAGAAAATCTTAAATATGTAATTTGTTGGTGCTGTTATCGACCCGCCAGTAAAACCATTAAACCATTGCTGGGCCAAAACTTGTTGTCCGACAAGATCAAAGATGATTGGTTTGGTAAAAAAGCGAAACAGTGTCCACATGGACATGATGATGCTACCGGAGATGAGCGTTAGGATGCTCGCATGTGTTTTAACCCACTTCATATAGCCATAGTATATCACTGGACGTGCGCTACAATAGAGCTATGTATAAGGGACGGCTAGACAAAGTATATGCGGGGATTTTGCTGGCTATATTCGGTGGCATCGTGGTGCACGCGCCACTTTCTGTTGGGCTTTCGACGTTACTGCCACACGACACACTACTCATTAAGTCGTGGAAAGAAATACTCATTCTCATTGCCGCGACACTTCTGGTGGCGATTCTTTATAGGAAAAAGCAGTTTGGGTTGCTAAAAGACCCAATATTGCTACTGATTGGTGGTTACATCCTGCTACATATTCTACTCAGCTTTTACGCGCTGCACCTAGGCGTGTCTATTACCTCTGTTGCGGCTGGGCTGTGCATTGACCTGCGCTATGTGATGTATTTTGGCCTCGTCTATATATGTTTGTCACTGTATCCAGACCAACGTAAGAATTTCTTTAAGATATTTATGTTTGGGGCGGTACTGGTGGTGGTATTTGCGCTGCTACAAGTATTCGTTCTCCCCGCTGACATTTTGAAATATATCGGCTATGGGCCTCATACAATAGAGCCTTACCTGACGGTTGATAAGAACAGTGCATTTGTGCGGATTAATAGTACCCTGCGAGGGCCAAACTCGCTTGGTGCGTATGCGGTGATTGTACTTGGCTTTATTGCAGCTGCTATTGCAAAGCGCAAGATTCCTCCAATGCGACAATCGAAAATGATGGCCGCAGTACTTGTGGTTGGCAGCGTGGTGGCATTATGGGCAAGCTATTCACGTAGTGCACTGATTGCTGGTATTGTAGCCGTCATGATTGCAGTTACGGCCAGTCTATTTAAGAAGGCATATGTAAAGATATGGGTCGGTGTCGGCGTGGTCTTACTGGTAGCTCTCGGTGGTTTCTTAGTAACACACCAGAACTCGAGTTTTGTCTCAAACGTACTGCTCCATGAGAATCCAAATGGTGGCAGTGCTGTGTCGTCAAACGATGGGCACGTAACGTCACTACAGCAAGGTGTATCACGACTCGTTACTCAGCCATTGGGAGCGGGTATTGGAAGTAGCGGATCGGCCTCACTTCTCGGTGATTCGCCACTTATTATCGAAAATAGTTATTTATTTGTTGCGCATGAGACGGGCTGGCTTGGACTTGGACTATTCGTCGCTATATTTGTGATGATACTTGCTCGACTATGGAAGGCGCGCCAAAGTTACGTAGCGCTAGGGGTGTTTGCCAGCGGTGTAGGGCTTGTCGGCATTGCATTGCTACTACCTATTTGGGCTGATGACACGATTGGAATTGTTTGGTGGGGCCTTGCGGCAGTGGCACTTGCAGGAGCAAAGAAATGAGCCCGGAGTCACGATCAACCAAACGCCAACGAGAATTACTTAACTTTGTAGATGGCTTTATTCAAGGCCATGGATACGGCCCGAGTTACCGTGAAGTCATGCGGGCGCTTGGCTATAAATCAGTTTCAACGGTAGCGATACATATTGATGGATTGATCCAAAAAGGCTATCTACGAAAACGTGATAATAGTGCACGTTCGCTTGAGGTAGTAACGACGCACCTCGATGATGCATCGAATCATAAAACTGCGTCGCCATCACAAGAGAAGTGGATTATTAATGCAGTCACTGAGCGGTTTGATGCTTTGGAACTACAGCATGATGATAAAGTGCTCGATGAACTCTATGTGCTGATAGGCGCCCTCAAGATCCTTGGCCTTGAAGACGCACATGTGGCGATGAAGGCACGTTTGGCGACTATAATAAAAAAATGAGTAGCTATTAACAGCTACTCATTTTTTACGTATTACTCTAATCGTTAATTTTTATGAACAGCTTGTAACACTTGAGATTTTAATGAACTTACCCATGCCTTCGCTAGCCGTTGGACCATAGTTAACAGTGTGTTGACCGGCTTTTGCACCGTTCGTATTAATATCCATTCCTGCGGTCACTGTCGAGTTTTGACTCTTGTATGTAGACGTTAAGCCTGACGTGAAGACTGCACCATTGGTTGCATAGCCTTGGTTAGTTGGATTTCCTTGGTACTGTCCTCCGGCAAATGAATCACCATAGTACATCTTTGTACCACCGCTCACCACTACAACACGGGATTTGATCTTATATCCACCAGAAACTTTTACCTTACAGACGCCACCGTTTGCAACAACAGCAAGAGTAGGTTTACCAGCAGCATTATTGTATGCGATTCGGATAGATCCAACGGTAGTCCAGCCTCTACCCAAGCTTGCGGCACCGCCAGCATTAGCGCTCATGTTTTGGTAGATAGTGTATCCACCATATCCAAGCACAGCTACTACTACAACAGCGATGCTGATAATGAGGCCTTTTTTAGTAATCGAACCCTTTTTGTGAATCTCAAGCAGGCGAGCAAGAGGGTGCTTCTTCTTTGTAGCGGCTGCCTTGGCAGCTCGCTTTTTTGCTGGCACTTTCTTTGCGACAGCCTTAGCCAATGCCTTTTTAGGTGCAACCTTTTTAGTGCTTGCTGCTTTTACTACAGGTTTCTTTTTTGCGGGTGCTTTTTTGGTAGCCATGGTATGGTCCTTTAATTGTGTTTATTTTTCTTAGTAACTGCTTTAAAAATATATCAACTGACAGTAAAACACAAGCGCTATATTATCTGGTTCGACGCTAGTGTAGTATTGAAACTAATGATGAAGAACATCCGCTTAGTATTAACTAGCCTGACTCTCGCGCTATGTACAGGTATATATATGCATGTACCAGCCAGCGCAATTACGGTTGATTCAAGCCAACTGAACTTAGATACAAGCTGTAGTACGGGTAGTGATGCATCATTTACCGGCTTACTGCAAGTTCCGGCTGATACCTATAATGTATACGCACGCTTGCCAACTTCTGGTCAGACTGCGATGATGAGTGTCTTTGGCCAGGTGAGTGATGATACCTCGAGCTGTTTGTCTATTGGTACAGTTCAAGCGACTGGAGATACGTGGAGTTTAGTTGGCACGTGGAATGCGGCTAATACCGATTCAAGTACAATCGTGCAACTAACGTCACCGACACTTAATAGTACGCTTGGTGCGAATAGGCCTGCGGTCATGTTGGTTTCTTCGACACATCCAACGTGTCAGCCAACAACAGAATGTACAGTGACAATCAACGGGGAGCAAGGTTTTGTTCGGCCTATTGGGACACTACCAAATGAGGATTCATTGCATATTGTGCGTCCAATAGATCCGTCACAAGACACTATTTCGAAAGTGACATACTATGTCGACGGAGAGCCAGCATATACGACATCAAAGTTACTACCGTTTGATCTTCGCTATGTTACGGTCTCGAACCAGTCACTGGCCCGCGTAATTGACTATAGCTCGGGACAGCGCATCGTATTAAACGAAACAGTCCCAGATGGCTTTAATGACAACTTCTTTAACTTTCTGTTTCGTATCTATCAGTCAAATCCTCGTTTAATCCTAGCCGTAGCTGGTATTATCGGACTCGCCATTTTCGGTGCGATCGCACTAGCTATCATTCGCAAAATTCGTCGCCATCACGAATGGGAACTTGACCATGGATTTATTCAGCAGAATATAGGCGTTGTGACGAATGTCGATAGGCAAAAGGCATTTTCGCGTGATCGACAGTGGATGATTATACGAACTGTTATATGGATAGTGATTGGGTTGGCAATTATCATGACACTGGTTGTGACGGTTAATACGTTCATTGTGAAAATGTATAAAGTTGATGGTCATAGTATGGAGTCGACCTACCATGACACAACGGAGCAATTGGTTAATGTTGTACCCGTGACGCTGGCACATATTGCGGGTCGAGACTATACGCCGGATCGCGGTCAGGTAGTGATTGTTCGTCAGGTGTTTGGAGTCACTGATGATGTTCAGGCAGCCGACAAAGAAAACCAGTACTTAATTAAGCGAGTGATTGGTCTTCCGGGTGAACGAGTCGTCGTGAAGGATAATGCGATTACTATTTATAACGCTGATCATCCGCAGGGATTTAACCCAGATACGGGTAGCAAATGGGAAAAAACGATGCATGTTGATACAGACGGTGAAGCGGTAGACGTGACGCTTGCAAAAGATGAGATCTTCATCTGTGGTGACAACAGGCCGGAATCGATTGACTCGCGATTTAACGGGCCAATATTGACGAAGCAGATTATTGGCACTGTGAACTAGTCGTTGCATATTCGACATCGATATTAATTTGTAAGTATCGAAGCATAAGCGTAGACTAAGCTTAGAAACACCATCAAAACAAAAAGGAAATTACATGAAACACATTGCTCTTAAGATGAGAAGGCTAGTTACAACGTCGGCGTTCGTAATTAGTATAATAACCGCGCAGTTTGCTGGCATGTCATTTGCACATGCAGTCTCAACTGATACATGGACAGGTACAGCTGGCGATGGACTCTTTAGCACAGCTGGCAACTGGAGTGGGAGTACTGTTCCTGTTACTGGTGATATAATCGAATTTTTGCCACTTGCAACCGGCTCAAATTATCAGGCAGTCCAACTCACGAATGATTTAAGTGGTGTATCTTTCGGCGGCGTGATACAGGGTTCGACGAGTTCAGGTTTTCCTACGTACTTTGATATTGATACAATCGACTTCGCAGCAGGTGCTTCAATTACACAAGACACGAGTGGTGGTGCTAAGCAAGCTTATATACAGTTACACAAGTCGGCTAGTCCGTACACGGGTACACTGAATGCTGCCGGTGATTTGAACATTGGAACTGGCGTACAAATCTATGGGGGTATATTGAACGTTACAGGGAATGTGACTGGTTCTGGTACTATAGACCCCTCGGCTGGTAGCGCTATCAGTGGCAATATTACTGCACGTGCTGCTCTTATCCCCAGTAGTGTCACAGTTGGGGGATCAATTACCCTCCTTGATAACGCTTGGGGACTTGGGTTTGCCAACACAGGTGGAACAATTGCTAACGATATTACGGTAGGTACTTTTGATAGTACTACGTACCTCAACCAACTAGCATTTGGAAACTGTGCTACACAACTTAGTGGCGGTTCAGGTGGTGGCGGAGCAGATTTCTACTATATCGGCTGTGCTACATATGCAAATGCAACATATAACTTAACAGGCACGTTAAATCTTAACGCTAACCTGTTGATTGATGTGGCGCAGAACTCGACTGTAAACATTAATGGCACAATTAACTACAATGGGCATACTATTACCCTTGCTCAACACAGTCAAGGTGCTCTCAACATTGGTTCAACAGCCGTAACAACGCCAGATATCACAACGGCACTTAGTGATAGTCAGCCAGCAACTAACTACACAATTCAAAATAAAGAGACTGCAACTCTTGACGGTTCAAGAGGATTCATTCAGGTGAATGCTGGTGGAATCCTTCTAGGAAATGGAACAGCGACATACATTAGTGTCCAAAACGGCGGTACTGTTGCTCCTGGACATTCGCCTGGTAAATTAACGTCAACAACGGGTCTTTTCCTTGGCCCAGGCTCGACGTACCAGGCTCAGCTTCAGACTTCTGTAGCGGGCGGCTATGACCAGATTGTTGTTGGAACTGCATCTGATAGTAGTACGGATGTATCTATTGATCCAGCTGCAATTTTAGACACATCACTTTATACGGGATATAACATTAAACAGGGTGATCAGTTTATGATCATTGATGACCTGGGCCAAGCAGCCGTCAGCGGAACCTTTGCAGGACTAGCTGAAGGCGCACAATTTACAGTCAGCGGCATTACCTTCAGTATTAGCTACGTTGGTGGTGATGGTAACGACGTAGTCCTTACGGCACTCAATACCGGCAAAGATCCTGGTACGCCAAATACTGGTGCGCAGATGCTGAAGCTTGCAAACCCAGTAGTCCTTATTGGTCTTGGTGTTGTGGCTGCGGGTGTATTATTCGCACTAGCGCGTCGACGAACAAACTAAATAGATACATTAACAAATAAAATAAGCTGCGAGCGGGCCCCACGAGGACTCGCTCGTTATGCGTATAAAAACCAAAACAAACATGAACGATTTTATACTACCACCACGAGGCCATATCCACTCGACACCGAGATCTCTTAGCGTATCTCGTCGTAGTGTGCCTGAACGCCGGATTGCACCTGTGACCTATAGCCAGGTCATTAACAGCACAACAACGACTATTGTGACTACACAAAAAATAGTCGAGCAAGTGGTTCCAGAACTTGATGTAATTGAACAGAAATATGTCGTCAGTGAATCGCTTAACTATGGATTTGGTCGCACAGCAAGGCGCCTTGCTGTGCTATCGCGAGCTATCGTTAACCAACAGGCTGCACACAAGCCGATGTCTCGATATAAGCGTCTGTTTAAGCAAAATATTCGGCGTGTATCGCTTGGAACACTTGCGGTCATCATCTTAGCTGCCACAACCTATGTTGGTTTTGATACATGGCGGACTAATAATACTGCGAAAGTACAGATAGGCCAGACTGCAGGAGCGCTATCGGCAGCTGTCGCAAATCCAGGTAATGCGTCAGCTCATCAGGCGGCTGAAGGAACTGACGAGACACCGCTTCCTAACAATTCACTCAGTAACTATGTAGTCTCCGCAAGCTTACCGAGAGCTCTCTATATAAGTAAGCTCCATATTGCTGCTCGTACGCTTCCTATGGATGTAAACCCTAATGGTAGCGTACAAGCACCACTTGGTATTTATGATGCTGGTTGGTATACAGGGAGCGTCAAGCCAGGCGAAGTTGGCGCAATGTTTATCGATGGCCATGCTAGTGGCCCAACGCAGTTTGGACTATTCGGAAAACTGCATGATCTTGTTGTAGGTGATACACTTCAGATTGAAAAAGGTGACGGAACCCGCCTCACGTATAAAGTTGTTCATACTGACGTGGTTGATAGAGATAAAGTTGATATGAAGTCAATGCTACTGCCATACGGTAATGCACTTCGTGGGCTTAACATGATGACCTGCGCTGGCACCTGGGTAGATAATGGCAAAACCCTCTCACAGCGCGTACTTGTATACACCGAACAGATCTAACACGCTATAATAGTATAAGCATGATAAAAGACTGGTATGTACGTGCTGGGGCGCACATGGGCGGGAACCGGTATCGGTGGATACTTTATAGTGTGATTGGCCTGCTACTTCTGATTGTTATTGCTCAGTTTTTATATCCAACAAGCAAACTCTTACCCTTTGCCAACATTGACGGTAAAAGCTACAGCGCATGGACCAAGTCGGATGCTATTTCAAACTTAGACACTGCGTATAAAAATACAAAACTAAATATCTACTTCTCAAATGCGGCGCAGGCGTACAAAACACCGCTACCAGCTGATATCGGTTTGACTGTGGCTAATCAGGCTCGTCTGCAGGCAGCGGACTATCCATGGTACATGCGTCTTATCCCGTCTTCACTACTGTGGGCTCATTATATCTATCCAGTTAATTCACCTCCTAGCTATACACGTAATCAGGCAGTACTTTCGAGCTATATCACCAAACAGTTTGGGCCATCATGTAGTGTGCAGCCCGTTAATGCGAGCGTAAAAGTACAAGGCACCGCACTATCAGTTGTGCCGTCCGTTAATGGAGGAACGTGTGATACGGCCGATCTTACATCCAAGCTCTCAACCGTTGAGCCGCATAGTAATGAGCCAACAAACATCGCAATTTCTGGTAAAGAGATTCCTGCGGCTGTGAGTGACGTTGTCGCCAAGACATTTGCCGACAGTTTGACCGCTAAACTATCAAAAGGCGTGTCTGTCACGGCTGGGTCAAGTACGGTATCTATCTCACCCGCCAATTTATACGCTTGGCTAGATATAGCTGTTACTGATGGCGCCCTGGGTTACTCATTTAATGCGGATAGGGCAAGCGCGTACTTGAATGCGAATCTAGCGCCAAAAGTGGCAGTCAAAGCCGGCACGACGCAGGTAGCAACAAGTGACTTTGTTGAAACATCACGCGCAACCGGCGCAAGCGGAGCAAGCTTGGATGTAGCAAAGACACTAACGAATATAAAAGCGTATCTTGATGGTACATCCACGAGCGCCGTAGCTGCCACGCAACTGACACCACCAAATGTTACCTATACGCGTAGTTACAGTGCAACGGATACTGGTCTTGCAGCATTGATGCAAAATTATGCCACATCGCACCCCGGAACGTATGGCATTTCACTCACGGAGCTATCTGGCGGCACGCGGCACGCGACGTATCAGGGCGATACGCAGTTTACAACAGCAAGCACTTATAAGTTATTTGTTGCGTATAGCACGCTCCTTCGAATTGAATCCGGCACGTGGCACTGGAGCGATCAAATTGAGGGCGGCTATGACCTAACCACGTGCTTTAATCGTATGATTAGTCTTTCGGATAATGACTGTGGGTATGCACTACTTATAAAAATTGGTTTTCAGGCTATTACAAACGAGGCACATGCGATCGGTGCAAGTAACACGTCATTCTTGGGCAGCGACGGAATAAAAAGTACAGCATCGGATGAAGCATTACTGCTCGCTGAGCTTCAGACGGGTCAGATTCTATCACAGCAGTCTGATCGTGACATGTGGATTACGGCTATGAAAAATAATGTGTACCGTCAGGGGATACCAAAGGGCATCCCTGGATCCGTTATTGCAGACAAAGTTGGGTTTTTGGATGCGCTGTTGCACGATGCAGCAATTGTTTACAGTCCGAGCGGAACATATGTGTTGGTGATACTTACAAATAACGCGAGTTGGGGAAATATCGCCGAACTTGCAGGTCAGCTCGAAGCGCTTCGAACGCAATAGGCATTGACTCATCTACCGAGGTGAGGCTATAATAGCCCTTGTATTCCGACGTAGCTCAATGGTGGAGCAAGAAGCTGTTAACTTCGAGGTTGCTGGTTCGAGTCCAGCCGTCGGAGCCAAGCAAGATTATCAAGGTCAATAGAACCGATTTCCCTCTGTCGGGAGTCGGTTCTAACCATTTCAGAGAGCTTTAATCGGCTCTCTTCATTTTTTCTAGGGGGAATGAAGTACTTATTAGGGGTGAATTGAATGGTTCTATCCAGAATCGTTAGCTTCTCTCCGAGCTTCACAATTACGGCACGTTTCTTCTCTAGGTCATCACTGTCATACTGCCCATTACTAATAACGGTAAGTAAGTGGACTTCTCATTTTTCTAAAAAAACTTATGTTTTACAGATTGAACTAATATATTTTTATTTAATTAGTAATAAATGTCCTATCTACACATTTACTACACTTTTACTACATAAATTGTATAGACAATTCATTGACAATAACAGAGGTGAGGATAGTATTTACTACTTAAAAAATACACATTATGTACATATTTTTTAAAATATTAGAGAAAATAAAAATTAAGACTAAAGAACACCGGTTATGGCCGGTGTTCTAGTATCTTATGAAGGCAATAGTAATATTATTTTTTTACAATAGACCAGTAACCACGATTAGGTCCACGAACAATATGCTTGTTTCCTATGAAATCGACTATGCCTTCTTTTTTCATTTCTGATAGCCAGTTGCTTAGTGTGGAGCGGCCGACCTCATAGCCTAAAGCCTGCTCAATATCCTGAATGTATCCTTTAGGATAGTTCTCAAGATGCTTCAAGATTAGCTGTTTCTTTTGTTCGTGATCAAGTCCTCTTTGACGAGTGTATTCGCCCCGCTTATTAAGAGCGCTATAGAATCGCTTTGCGAGCATTGGCTTAACGTAGCGTCCACTGCGTGACTTTTCTATAATACCGGCAAGCTGTAGTCGTGGCAGTCCAGTGTCATCGTTCATGGATTCAATCTTTCCTAGCCGTACACTTTCGAGTAGTACGTAATCGGAAGCGGAGAGTTTAATCCCACTTTCACGAGAGACTTTATCAAGATATTGCACAAACTGGACATCCTGTATTTGTGCACTAACAGAGAGCTTAACTTCGTGGCTGGTTGATTCTTCGTAAGTTGGCTTACCTTTACCAGAAGCAATAGTTTTCATGAAGATTTTATCAACCCCTTGACCTGAACGCTCTACGAGTCCGAGCTTTTGAAATGCTTCTGCGATTAGACGATTGCGAGGTTTGCTCGACGTAGTCATAATATTCTCTGGCGTAATACCTTCGATAAATCCACCCGGACTTTCAACAAGTAGTTCTTCGGCGGATTGACGAAGGTAGACAGAGCCTTGATCTTGATAGTCCCGGTGAGAGACTGCGTTCAATACTGCTTCGCGAACAGCAATTTCATCGAAAGAGGGAATATCTCGAATGAAAAAACCTTCGTTAATGTGAGCTACATCATTTCGACTATTGATTTGATTCCAAAGGTCTTCGTAGATAGAGACAAATGCTTTCTTATAGTCGGCGCGTGCGACGTATTCAATGGCTGTTTTTGTTTTGCGGTACTCCCACACCACCTCGGCATTAGGAACAAATCGACTGATAGCAGATTCGCGACCAAGAAGAATAATGCCTGAACGAGTAACGCCCCTTTCATCAGCCAGTCCCAATCCGAGAACCACTTCCTGAGGGGTCATTAGCTCAATCGCTTCATTACCAGACTTCGTAAGCCATAAATAACGTGCCTGCTCGATTGCGATTGGATCAAGGTCTGCCATTTTGGCGCCTTCAATAATATCTGCACTGTAGTCAGATACGTCCTCCGCCATAATTGATTTAAGTACGTCTGACGTCATGCCGACCAGGCTCTCTCCGCTACGCATCAAGAACGCACCATCGTAGCTTAATGCTTCGCCACGTGGACGTGGTGGCACTGTAACGATCAATACACGATGCTGTCTCTGGCCTAGATTAAATACGTCAACTTCTATTCGGGTTCTACGACTGATTCGCAAGGAAGTCCTTACGTCATTTTTCAAACGCATAATATCTGGAAATGCCGGAGTTCCTGTGACTCTTCCGTCATCGGATACACCAAGGAGAATGTGTCCGCCTCCTTCGTTTGACAAGGCTACAATATAACGCGAAAGATCCTTGAGATCAAAGCCTGATCCAGCGGCTTTTCTCTCTGTATGCTCGTCTTCAATGCGTGCAATAATTTCAAGTGCTTCACGTTCAATCATGAGGTTATTATACAATAATCTCTGATCTGTTGTTAGTGTATAAGCGGGGACTCTGTTTTAAGGGTGTACGGGCTTTGCTATGATGAAGTCATGAATGATTCGCAATGTAGCAATCGGTGCATCTGGAGCCGTTGTAGCGTCGGAGCTACTCCGTCAAACTTGTTTACGGCTAGCCTAGAAAGGGCTGAGGTATTTTAATGTCCAAGAAAAAAGATATTCAGCCACAGTACACGATAGTTGATAGCAAAACGGGTATTCCAGTAGACCTATTAACCTCTGAACAGACGGATGATCTCGAACATAGATTGATACACGGTTGGGCATGGTGTACGGACAATGAGAACATCATGAAGGTTTTGCACTTCTGGATTGGTGGTGGTCGAGATGATACACCTGGAAAAAATAATTATAGGACTATCAACCATCCCTTTTTCGTTATTAGCGACACCGACCCTAATCGAATGGTGACGTTTTGGGAAGACGGAAATGGTTCGGCGCAGTTAAACAAAGGGGAGCAACATAGCTATTTTGATACTCCATTTGACGAGAAATCTACTACCAACAGAAGGGGGTCGGTTCTCGAAGCTTTTGCTAGGATCGAGTTCATCTTAGACCACTTGTCCCTGATTCAACTTGGTGTTTACTCCAACGTAGGAAATCCGACGTTTGCTTTGAGCACAATTCGCTCTCAGAATGCACAGCGGAAAATTAGAGATCTACAAAAAGTAGAGTCGCTAAAAAGTGTAGACTTTAAAGCAATTGAACGAATAAGGAATCTTCGAAATCAGATGGCGCATCAATATTTTGTTGAAAATATTGATTATAAAGGTATTCATTTATCGCGCCTGGATGGTAGTGGTCAGGAAATTACGAATGCCCTAAACGATGACTACACGAGTGCCATAAAGACTTTATTCGACGCCTATTATACGCAGCAAGAGCAAGTTGTCCGTTGGCTACTTGAGCAATTTGAAAAAATGCCACCTAAACAATTAAAAATCGAGAGAGTGCTCGGATAGATTATGCAATAGCAAGATCGTTCTTGATTGTGGTTATAACTTCCTCTATCGTTGTGAGCCAAGCATAAGCACTATGGTGAAAATCATGGCGTTTTTGTTTTATGTAATAATAAAGTCATGAATAAAAATATTAACCCTTTATGGGCGGGTTTGGCTGCAGTTATTATCGTTGTCATTGCTGCAGGTGCATACTTTGGTTGGAACTTTGGCGTATTTTTGAATCCCACTACCATTGTTTGGATTGTGGTGGCTATTCTATTGATTGGACTAAAAATATATAGCCGTGAGAATACGGGTAAATTCTATATAATACTGCGTAAGTATTATATATGGCATGTCGTAGTTGTCATAAGTATTGTAGTGCTAATCGTGGAATTAGCTGTTTTCATTGCAAAGCACGTCCACTAACGGGAGCCAAGCATAGGCACTATGATGAAAGTCATGGTGTTTTTGTTTTGCACGGTTCAAATACAAAGTAAGGGCGTATAGTATTAGTATGAATAGCTTCTTACAACATACACTGCTGGGCGTACCAATCTATACTTGGATTCTACAGTTACTATACGTCGCGGTCGCTTTGTTAATATTAACTGCATTTGCGACAGTGCATAAAAGAACGGGTCTAGAGATTATGTTGTTCGTTGTGGGCATTGTTATTGTTGATATTATTTGGCGACTCGCCATTAAATAACAAGAATCTAACGACTCAGTCATTAGATAAGTTCCACATTACGTCCACTAGCGGGAGCCATGATAAGAAGAGTCCTTGTGGCTCTTTTTTTCATGGCTGGAGCTTTTACCTGACGTATACTTATTAGTATGTCTACTGTACGAAGCGCGAAGAAGGTTCCTGATCTTTCAATTCATTTTTGGATTATAAAAATCCTTTCAACGGCGATGGGTGAAGCACTATCAGACTTTTTAGTACACACTATTGATCCTGTTATTGCGGTTGGACTTGGAGCCGTTGGCTTAGTGATTGCACTTGTTATTCAGTTTTCATCGAAGACGTATCAGCCATGGAAATATTGGCTCACGGTATCTATGGTGGCTGTTTTTGGGACGATGGCAGCGGATGTACTGCACATTGGACTAGGTATCCCGTATATCGTGTCGACATTGTTCTTTGGGCTCGCTCTTGCGGGTATATTTATCGTTTGGTATAAAAAAGAAAAAACATTATCTATTCATAGTATTTATACGGTTCGTCGTGAAGTTTTTTATTGGCTAACGGTGATGGCAACATTCGCGCTTGGTACGGCGACTGGAGATATGACCGCCTATACGTTAGGGCTGGGGTATCTTGCCTCGGGCCTATTATTTATACTATTGTTTGCTGTACCCGCAGTCCTCTATTTTGTCTTCAAACTAAATGAGGTTGTGATGTTTTGGATTGCCTATATACTCACCCGCCCGCTTGGTGCTTCGTTCGCTGACTGGTTCGGTGTGCCTCGCGAGCTTGGGGGGCTTGATTTTGGGCGTGGCTGGGTGAGTCTCAGCCTCATTGTCGTTATTGTTGCGCTGGTTATTTACGCGTCATTTGCAAAAAATGATATTAAACAACCAGGTACTACCTAGAGGCTTAGCATAATTGATAATCTATACCCCTTATGGTACGATTAAAATAACGAAAAATAACATTGTGGAGGTGTTACAGTAATGGAAAATATTCCTACACATGCCAACGAGCAGGGCATGAGAAAAAGAATTAGTGATATTCGTGCTCATAACTCAGGTGGTGCGCGTCGAAAACCAAGTCGAGTAAAAATAGTAGCGATTAGTGTCAGTGTTATTGTTGCTATTGCGGTGATTGTTCTTGCAGTACTGTATGTCATGCAGACTGCAACAGCCGCAACAATTGACACATCTAAGTACCAAGCTGTTTTCTTTACAAATGGTCAGGTGTATTTTGGAAAACTCCAAGGCGTAAATGGTAACTACATGAAACTGACTGATATTTTCTACTTACAAGCAAGCAGTACGTCAGCTAACCCGCAACAAACGACCACTCAAGCTGCAACTGACGTGCAGTTGATTAAGCTTGGCAGTGAGGTACATGGGCCTGAGGACGCAATGATTATAAACAAAGACCAAATTCTCTTCTTTGAAAATCTCAAAAAAGATGGCAAAGTGAGTACATCCATCGATCAATATCAAGCAAAGAAGTAGTGAACTAACATGTCTGTATCTTCACGAATCGTAAGAAAATTACGGACTGTGTTGATCACTTTTGCCACGCTTGTAGCCCTCACTGGAATAGTCGGCATCGCTTATACGTGGTATATGGGTAGTACGAATAAAGTAGCACCTCAATCTTTAGAGGTTCCGACGCCAGTTGTTCCGACGACAATTACTCCTAAAAAACCATCGGCGACCACAGCAGAAAGTGTCTCGGTGCAGACGTTAACATCACCAGTTTCTCTGGGCGATAATGCGGCTGTGACCGTACAAACGAAGCCACTCTCAACCTGTACAATCACTGTTACATACAATAAGATACCCAGTACAGATTCGGGTCTTGTCACAAAGACGGCCGATGATTTTGGGATTGTGAGTTGGAGTTGGACTGTGGGAACATCTACGCCAAAGGGAACGTGGCCGGTATTAGTCACATGTACATATGCAACAAAGACTGCGGTTGTTCAGGGTGATTTGGTCGTCGGGACAATAGCCACGAATTAGTTAACAGCCTGGATTTGTAGTTGATCACCAATTTGATGCCAGACTGTCGTATCGAGGTCTTTGCTAGGGTATAAAAATACAATAAGTCCTCGCTCAAGCATAACAACAATTTGTTGATTATTTTGATGAGTTGAGCGACATAAGTACATTGTCCCGTTTGCAGTCTGCACATTATCATACTGTCCAATACTTGTTAAAAAAGCATCTTTATATTGAGGGATGTCTGTAAATTGTTGGGGTTGAGTGTATTCAGATAGTGTAATATCTTGTTTTGTCTTTGTGTGAATAATATAGGATAGTGTTTTAACGTTGCCTTCGGCTGTTTTGAAAGCGTAATCAGATGTCGTGAAGAGTGATGAACTAGAGGGGATAATAAAAGGCGAGAAGGTTAGTTGGGGCCTCAGTGAGGCTGGGATTGGATTTGTACTACGCAGCGCTAGCTGGTAGGTACCGTAGGCTAGGATCGCAACGAGACACACAATAATCGGCCATATGATGTATGATCTTCGTCGCTTTCTACCTGGTTGCTTCCCTTTTATATTCATCATATACGTGAGGACCTATCGAACGATAAAGTTAACGTATAGTGAGCCATTACACGTTGCTGCCGAAGTACAGGTTGTGGAGTAGCTGGTGCGCGTGTTGCCAGCTGAGTAATAGAACGAGTTATTCGGGATTGAAGAGGTAGTGTTACCATACCCATTGGTGGTACTGGTTTTGATGAACTGCCCAGAAGTACCGGCATTTGCTTTTACCCAGCCTGGTCCAACAGTGTTAACAATGACATTTGGTGATGAGGTTGAAGTGTTACCGTCCGACGCGACCACCAGACCATATAGTTTTTGACTACCAGAAGCGGCTGGGATCATGGCGCCATTTGTGCCACCAGCATCTGCAAGCATACCAAGTTCAAGCGCAGTTGAAGCGTTCACTGCCTCCTTAAGCGTGGAGGTAAACGTACGGACATCGTAGATGGCACTAATTTGTCCCGCGGTGGTACCACTGCCTTGAACATCGGCAAGACAGAGAATTGGATCTGAGATGCTAAAGGATGGAAGGCCAGCTGTGGCACTGGCAAGACCCGTGGTTGAGGTAAAGGCAGCCTCCCCGTCAGCACCCGTTAGGCAGACGTGACCCCAACGGTTGGTAGTCGTTAGATTTGTGTCGTTAGTCGTAGTACTACTATTTGTCTTTAGCGTGACACCAGATACATTCACTCGTCGGCCATTTGAATATGCTGTACACGGTTGAACGGTGACTGTATTATTCGATGCCCAAGAGACCTTACATGGGCCAGATGCACCTGCAGTAACAAGCGCAGGAAGGTCATAGGGATTTGCACCACTGGAAGGTACGATGCCAAATGAGAGGAGACCTAGCGTATCTGGGTTAGACATGTCGCTCCAGCTACCATTAATGCATGCTCTAATACTTCCCATGGTTGTGTTGTAGTACATGGCACCTTGGCTAATTGACGTAGAACAAGTCCCAATATCCATCGTGTTATTTGTGCTATCGAGTTGGAAGTTTACCTGCGTGCCGTCTGGCGTCGCGGATCCTATTTGGGTTGGTGATGCGAGCGTGATGCCTGCACCATTCGCAAGAACAGTGAAGACATCAGTTCCGCCATTTTGGATGGCGAATCGTCCGTTAGCTCCACAACTTGATGTACACTGTAAGTTTACGAGCACGCTTGGAGAAGTGGTCGTAGCTTGTGCGGTGAAGATTAAGTTTTTGTTATCGGCAAGTGTAATTGTCGCCGGTGCTGCTGAGTTATCATAGACATTTTGTAGGTTGACGGTTGAACCAGCCGAACAACTACTAAATGCGAGGGCTCCAGCACCACTAGAGTCTTTCAAGCAATCACCGGCACTACCAGGGTTTTGTGGAAGAGTGAGGATCCAAGAGGCGGTTGGGTTGGCGCCAGGCGCTTTTAGTGTAACGGTGTTGGCACCCGCTGAGGTATAGAACAGGACAGAACCGATGTTGGTGCTGCTTGCTCCAAGTGATAAAGTACTTGCACCCTGAATGGCCAGCGTGCCAGCCATGGTTGTTGCAACGCCACTGTGACCGATGGTAATGCTACCAGTTGTGCCAGTTGCCGTACCAACGTCAAGCGTTAAACTACCTGAATTACTAGTGCTACCGGTTGCGTTACCCGTACGGACAACGAGGTTACTACTATTGGTTGAACTAGCAGATTGATCCTGAGTTTGAACTTGCGTAAGGATACCTGTGCCGCTAATGTTAAAGTTACCAATTTGTGAGGTACCCGGTGAGCTTCCTTGGAGCTGAATCGACGAACCAGCGGAGGCCGAGTATCCACTACACGTGACTGCTGTTGTACAGATATCAACAACCGTTCCACCAACGACGGCCTTAAGGCTATTTGTATCAGAGCGATAGAATAAGCCACCATTTTTAGTTGATAAGCTCGTTGTTGGGTTGGCAGTTGCAGCGTCAAGCACAAACAGGGTCGTGGCCGTATCGGTTCCCGTGCTGTCTCCTACTTTGAGGAGATTATTGCTAGTGTCAGCCGTAAAGAGTGTTTGTGATGAACCAGCAGATTGAATTTGAAATGCCGCGGTACTATCTTGACTGTTACGGAGTGTATAGGCGGATGATTCTGAGCTTTTACGCATGTAGAAATCGTCAAAGTAGTAGGTTCCGGTACTTGCCGACGAACGAACGGTGGCGGAGACCTTCATGTAGTACGTGCTGGCAGGAACGACAGCGTTTATATTTTTAAGCACATAGGTTGTGCCAGGCAATGTTGCATAGCTTGTTGTGTAGCTCAAAATATTCTTGTCTTTATCGTACCAAGTGATTTGAATACCGCCAGTGCCGTTGGCGCCCGAGCTATTTTTCACGTAGCCTTGGAATGAAATGTTATCACCTGGTTTTACTTCTTGGTAGTTACCAGCATAGACGTCGAGGTTGGTGGCATTTGCCGTGACCTGTAGCTCGTAATTTCCACTATTGGCATTAGCCGTATCGTTAACGATACTTGCTTGTGCGGGTCCAAACCAACCCTCCTCGCCACTGGTTATAGAGCCGCCCGTCTCAAAGTTTGGATTTGCGATATCGTTACCAGGCGTCTTGACGGCATTATTGAGGATATAGTTGTTGTTACTGTTGATATTGAAGAGATAATCACCATTTGAGTTGAGCACTCGGAATGCAGAGTAGGCATTTGACGTACCTTGGATGGTGACGCGGCCATCGTTACCAACACCAAACAATACAGTACCGAGCCCGGCTGCGTTGCTTCCATGGATATTAAAGATGTCGGCTGCAATTGAGGTATCAGCGTCTTGAATATCAATAGTGCCATGGGTGCTGTCTAGTTTAATTTCGGGGGTAGTAGACGGGTTCGTACCGTTTGAGTAGACGGCCTGAAGCGTCGTTGCGTTGCTGGCACCACCTGGCGTCCAGGCCGACCCATTCCAGATCATTGTTGCAGTTGTGTTTTGGCGCATCGCCACGCTGACAGTGTTGGTGCCCGTATTGGTGCTGAGTATAAAATCACTTCCGCCACTTGCCGTAGTGATGTAGAGGATACGGCCAGTCGTTGTTGTGTTGGTTGGAGGAGGAAGTGTAATGGTGATACCGCTCGTTGAGGCATTAACAATAACAGCACCATAGTTATCGACATTGGCTTGAGTGATCGTACAACTTGATGAACAGGTTGTATTGGTGGCGGTTGTAAATGCTGAGGCGCTAAGATTGACGAGGCCTTGGGTACCGGTGCCGTTTCCTACACCACCAATCAACGTCACGTTACCACCATTACCGTTGGTACCACCACCTGCACCGCCTTGTAATACTAAATTACCACCGGCGAGCGCGCTCCCACCTGTGCCTGCCGCACCAGCAGTGACATTAAGGGTTGTTCCGGCCACGCTTGCGCCAGCTGTACTAACTGAGATAGTATGCGATGAGGTATTGGTTCCGAATGTAATATCCCCAGCATTCGTTGCAAGCAGTGCATCAGCGCCAGCTGCCTGTAGCTCAAGGAAATTGCCACCGCTACCAGTTTTATTGAGAAAGATACTACTTGTGTTGGTTGATGCATCAGTCTGTACACCCTGAGCAAGTTGAATAAAACTTGAGCTAGCGAGGCCACCGAGTAGTCCAGAGTTGATTGCGTAAGGAGTAGAAGACATGCGCTTCATTGGTACCATTTCACCATCGGGGCTACATGAGCCAAACGGTGTACAGCTTGCACCAACTCCGGCAATGTTCATGGAGAGCCATAATGTGCTTTGATTCCAATCCACGCTCGAGCCAAAGGGGGTAACTGACCCAAGTTGAACTGACATAAAACCATTGACCACTTGCACACCTTGGCTATTAGCATTTAGGTAGCTCTCTGTCCATTTCAAACTACCCGACGGAGTGCCTGTTGTGTCACCCGCTGTGAGGCCATCGCCGTCTTGGTAGATCTTAAACTGAACATTGTAGTAACCGTCTGGCACAGTTGCACCAGCAGCATTCAACAGACGACCTTGAAAGTTAATTTGTTGATTGATGCCGGTTGTTGCGTGAACTACGCTATGAGGTAAGAAAGCGAGTGTACCAAAAATACCCAATACGAGCACGTATGGAAGTATCTTTCGACATACCCTCAACACCTTAGAATACATGTTACCCTATTAATTCCTCAGCATGATATTTATTTTTGCAAAAATATATGCTTTTCCCTCCTTAAGCATAGACTTTTTAAATCAATTTTACAAGGGGTTTTACATCTGTTAGACGGTATGCGGTTTGGTGTAGACAGGACCAGCTAAATTGTTTTTTGCAAGTAACTTTTTTTCACGCATTTCACCGAGCCAGAAGCTCACAACAACAGCCACAGAACTTGTATAGAGAGGCCATAGTGTCAAAAGTTTATTAGTAGTATCAGTACTTGGTGTTGTACTGGCGGTGGCCGTAGCGGGCTGGCCATTAACAATGGCAGCAACGGCTAAGAAGCCTACCCTCCCAAGTGAATCGGTTGCCTGAAGGCTGATTTGGTAGGTGCCCGGTTTAGTGTAAGCGTGGGCAGTTGTAAAGCTGACATTGTCGTTACGGGGGACGACTTTGTTTGTTGCATCGCCCCATTGAACGTTGACCGCGTAAGGGGCTGTGCCACCAATGATATCAATGGGAACAGTGAGATCTTGGTCGGGGAAGGTACCTCGAAAGACGGCATCGGTATTAAGCACAAGCTGCGCACCACCGAAACTAAGTGGCGTCAAAAGTGAGCTTTGGCTTGGTAAGAAGTCATAGTAAATTGTGACGATATTGGAGTCTGGGCCCGGTTGGTTGAGTGCATCATATACAATTGCTTTAATGTCATTTTTGCCGATGATCATATCAACATCAAGTGAATAGGTGCCGGCGGTCGTGCAAGACGATGATCCAGCGAAAATATCATTCTTGTACACTTCAACCAGTGTATTCGCTGGACACGTACCAGAGACGGTAATAGGGCTCGATGTAAAATGTTTTTGATCAGTGGGTGATGTGATTGTTGCTGCGACTGTCGGTGGCTTACCTGGAACAGTACCTGTCAGGCCGATTGAGCCCGACCCAGGACCACTCGATGCATAAGCTGTAAATGTTGTGAGGAGCAATCCTACGACCATGAGCACAACTAAAAGAGGCAGATACGACGTGTGCTCATGCGCTCTCAGATGACCGCTATGACTATGGTGTGAAAGGAGTTTCAGCCATCTAAACATATGCTGTATTATAGCATGTATTTACAGGCTAATAATCTGTTACTTACCGCTGTTTTTTGCACGTGCGATGATGGCGCGGTTGTAGCGTTTGATAAGGGCGCGCAGGATGAAGAAGCCAGCGATAAGTCCAGCAATGATGAATCCGACAATCCTATAAGGGATAACCCAGAAAGTGATATCGGATGAAATGGTTTCACCTTTTGTACCGTACTTCAAATCAAGTCGGGCGTGATAGAGTCCAAATAGAATCTTATTACCAATGTTTGTACTATCAATTGATGTCGTAAATTTACGAATACTGCCGGGTAAAATATCCCGTGGCGGTTGGTTGACGCCAAGTGTTGCGACGACGTTATTAAACATATCTTTAACAGTTACGAGGCCCGCAGGCTGCTCATGAATGTTACCGTCGTTTTTAATGCGGGCAACGAAGGTAATTGGCGCTGTTTCAAATAGCGTACCAGGCTTATCTTTATCGTCGGCGTAGAACTGTGCAACGCTGAGATTTTCTTTCGCATCACCCTTCACTGTTAGGAGAATGAGGGATCCAATACTGGCTGAAAGTGATACTCCGCTACTCTTAATGTCAGGCGGTACACCGGTAAAGCGGACAACACCGTAGTAGCCACCTGGTGATGCGTTCTTAGGAATAGCAATAGTAATTACCTGTGTATGGAGTTCATGTGTTTTTAGGAGCAACTGGGGGAGCGGGCTAATCCAGTCTTTGAGTGAGTAAGGGTCGGGCGTGCTACTATCGAGAAGAATTTTTGGTGTGCCATCCTCGCCGCTTGCAACAAAATCATTAACTTGGTTGGTGACAATAAGACTTCCCGCTGTTACATCTCGAATCATGACGTTTGCCGTGATAGTATCCCCTGGGTTGCCTGAGAGGTTGAGTACCGGTGGTCCGAGTTCGAGAGCCTGTCCGGTCGGAGTAGCTGTGACAGCATGCGCCCGATAAGTCGTAAGAGATAAAGTAACTCCAATAATAATGATAGCAAAACAGGGGATGATGTAGGCAACGGTTCTTTTCATGTGTGGTGTCTTTCGATTAGTAGGTAGCGGTGCAGATATAGGTCATTGTTGCGGTGTAGGTACCAGCTAACTGGTTACCTGCTACATTTACTATATATGATGAGGTGTAAATTTGTGCATTAGTTGGCCCTGCCCCACCGTTTGCGCTGTCAGCAACTGTATTACCAGTGACGAATTTGAAATTATCAATCGTATTGTATCCAGTAGCCGCTTCACCTTTTAGGTTAACGCCGTCCGAAGCCGAATCAATCTCTGCACCAACAGCAATCGTAGAGGTTGCGGTGGTATTCGCTTTGAGGTTAAGTCCAAACTGTCCAGTACCCCTTACTCCCGTTGTTGAGGCTGTCATAGCTGGGATGGTATTCGTCCCGGACGTCAAGGTCGTACCATTGACAGTGATCACGTAGCCAGCCCCCGCGTTTGTCGAGGCTGCCATCTGAGAGGTAGCAGTTGCAGTGTCTGTAGGCGAGAATAATTGATTGAAAGTAACCGCTCCAGCAGTTGCAGTTGTACAGTCTGGAATACCGGCTGTTTTAATAACCGTCGCACCAGTACAAAAGATGAGTGATTCTGGCATTGTACCAGTGAGCACAATAGGCGTTGCTGTACTGGCAGCGACTGTTCCTGTATCAATAGGTGAACCTGTTGTGTCAGTGGAAGCAAAAGTACTAATGCGTACAAAAAATGTTGAGTTTGCTGTTGTTGGGTTTGTAATTGTGTTCAGCTGGTATGAGATAGGACTTGAACCAAGCGCGATACCCGACCCGCGTGTTAAGTACGGAGCACCATCTGTCGTATTAACAACGCTAGACCAACCTGTTACGCCTGATTGACTACCGAGGGTTGCTGAGGTCGTATGAAGACCAGTTGGTGTAACACACGTTGCGACACTTGCAGTTGTACAATAGAGGAATTGAATTGATCCGACTGTGGCGGCACTACTTCCAGCCGTAAAAGTGAAGAGGTGATTGACGACACCACCTGGTTTTGAACCACCATCAGTCGTGCCAGCGACAAGCGTTAGACTCCTCGTAGTGATTTGTGCGGCATGTGCAGGAGTCATCTGTAAAGCGGATGTGATCGTTGTAACGACTAACATTCCACTTAATACAACTCTCCGAAACAGCACTTTCCGATTCAAACTCATGTGCGAATTGTAACATGAGCGTTAATCTGTCGTCAATAAAACTGAAGCATTATCTTTTAGTACGTTGGAGTACAGATGTAGGTGAGTGTGCTTGTGTAGGTACCAGCTGGTTGACTACCCGGGACATTCACGATATAGCTCACGGTGAAGATTTGCGCATCTGACCCTCCGGCGCCACCATTGGCGCTGTCGGCTACTTTGTCGGCAGTATTGAACTGGAAGCTGTCGCCTGTATTATAGCCAGTTGTTGCCTGGCCGCGGTAGTTTGTGCCGTTTGCAAGTGGGGCAACTTCGGTTCCAACAGCAATTGTAGAGGTTGCGGTAGTGTTAGCTTTGAGGTTCATACCGAACTGGCTAATACCATGAACACTCGTTGTTGCTGCTGCCATGGCCGTAATGGTGTTTGAACCGGACGTAAGCGTTGGCCCATTAACGGTGATTGCATACCCAAATCCAGCGTTTGTCGAGGCTGCCATCTGTGACGTCGCAGTTGCTGTGTCTGTAGGAGAGAAAAGTTGGTTGAAACTGACCGCACCACTCGTTGCGGTTGAACAATCAGGCACGCTACTAACGTTCACTGAAACGGTACCGCCCGTACAGAAGACAAGCGATTCTGGCATCGTGCCACTAACGACAATTGGTGTTGCTGTACTGGCTGCAACGGTACCGCCATCAACCGCACCACCACTTGTATCTGTCGAGGCAAAGGTGCTAATACGGACGTAAAAGGTTTCGTTAGCCGTTGTTGGGTTGGTGATCGTATTAAGCTGATAGGTAACGGCCGTATTTGCCGTTGGAGAGATAGCTGAGCCGCGTGTTAGATATGGCGTACCATTTGTTGTGTTAACGAGGCTTGACCAACCAGTAACACCTGCTTGGCTACCAATAGTTGCGGTAGTTGTCACAAGGCCAGTTGGTGTTGTACAGGTACCAGCGGCAAGCGTACAATACATAAATTGTATCGAACCGATGGCGGTCGTACTTGGAATGGTGAAGGTGAGTGAGTGGTTGACGACACCACCTGGTTTCGAGCCACCATCAGTTGTTCCAGCAACAAGTGTCAGACTACGGTTGGTAATTTGTGAAGCGCCAGCGAGCGTTGGCGACACAAACTGTGCAAAAGTTGCAACGACTAATACGAATACACTAATAATGCGTGAATATATGACTGGCTGTTTTGTGGTGTTTGTTTTTTTCATTTTTGTGGTGTTTTTTGTTTTAATGAACGTTGTTGATAAGAGAATAGCACGAGCGGTATAGGCTGTCAACAAAATAAAGACTATCTTACGAGAGAAAACCGAAGAGGTTGTGGAAAACTAGTAAGTGCCTGTAATAATGAGCGTTTGGTTTGACGTATATTGTCCACCACGAATCAATCCGGGCACGTTGACAAGGTAGGTGATTGTATAGGTAGTAAGCCCTGAGCTTTTTGGTGCTTGAGCAATTGTTTCACCACTGACGTAGCGATAAGAATTTGGTGTATTGTAGTTAGCTGCAGCAGCACCAAAACCAAACTGCCCATTGTCGGGATTAGCTCCGACTGAGTTTGGAGATGTGTTAGCGACTAAGTTAATACCAAATTGTGAGGTACCAGCGATCGAACTACTGTTGGTCGAAAGTGGGGTAAGCGTCGTTGAGCCGTTGCTTGGGGGAGTGCCAACAATCTGTACAATATAGCCATAGCTCGTGTAGTTCGAGACGGTAAAGGTTGCTGTTGTGGTGGTGGCAGAGCTGGCGCTAAAGTTACCAAAAGTAATGGCTCCATCAGGAATTGTGAAACTCAGAGCCGGGTCGTTGGTTGTCGTGTGCCCAGCGTTCACCTGATAGTTACTTGATGCTGAGTTGCCAACGGCGAGATCGCCAATACTATCGCGGCCTTGATAGTTAGCCGAACTCGATTGAATAAGTCCACCCGATCCAAGCGTTGTTTCGGTGAATTTATAATTTGAAGAAGACAGAGTATCGGCATAACTCAGTGAAGGAGCCAGGCAACTATAATACGTCGCCAGCAGTAGAATACTTCCCCATCGCAGAACCCTCTTTACCATAGGTTCTATTGTCGGCGATGACAGTTTATTTTACAAGTCGGGCATAGAGCGGATGAGTACCATTTGCACCACTTAAGGTTAAGCGGTATACTAACCTCATAACCATAAAGACATAAACATGGCAGAAAAAGAATCAAAAGATAGCGTAAGCGAGCCGCCAAAGCCTGAGGTACTACAATCTCAGTCCGATGAAGACGTCCCAGCTTCGGAAGTGGCTGCTGCAAAAAGTGCACCCGATAGACCAAAGGTACGTCTACGTCGCACGGCCTATCGTCCGAGCCATAAAGCGACCTTTATTGGTCTTGCTGTTGTGGTCGGTATTCTGGCAATTAACGCCGTTGTTATATCGTTTGTGATTGGTGGTCAAGCATCGCCTACCGCATCAACGACGGGTCTCAGCACCGTCACACTAAGTACGAGTGCACTCAATAAATTAGGCGTGAGCCGTAACCCAGTTGGTAATAGTGGTGAGGAGCTTATTGTGGGGCCAAACTCTCGCTTTAACGGGACAGTGACAGTCGGGAGCAACGTAAGCATTGCAGGGCAACTCACGCTTAATAGTAAGTTCTCGGCCACTGATGCCAGCCTTACAACCTTACAAGCTGGAGATACCTCGCTGTCGAAGCTCAATGTTAATGGTGATGGTACGGTGAGTAATTTTAATTTGCGTCAGAATCTTGCTGTGGTAGGGACCTCAACGCTACAAGGACCTGTGACGATTGGGCAGCTCCTGACTGTTAATAATAGCGTCAATATCGCTGGCAACTTGGCGGTAGGAGGTTTGCTGACCGTTCGTAACTTCGAAGCCAGTAGCTTAGTATCTGATACAACACTCACAATCGGTGGGCATGTTATTACGGCAGGGTCACAACCAAGTTACTCAAAAGGCAGCGCCCTGCGTTCGACTGACACGGTGTCACTAAGCGGCAACGATGCCTCTGGCACAATCCAAGTGAACGTGGGTTCTGGTAGTACCGCGAGTGGTACGCTTATTCAGGTGTCATTTCGTAGTCAATATAGTAATACGCCCCATGTTGTCGTTTCGCCAGTTGGTAGTAGCCCAGGCGGGTACTACGTGAACCGTTCGAGTACTGGTTTTAGTATTGCTGTTTCAGGCGGTTTGTCATATGGCGGCTACGGCTTTGACTATATCGTTGTGCAGTAATTATATATTTACAAAAACCATTACTTTGTTGTCACGCACTGTCATAATACCGTTACGAATATTAAAGACAACTGGTTCATCATCACCTTTACGCACAATCACTTCGCCAGGGGTAAGCATTGAAAAAAAGTCGGCATGGCCTGGGAGGATATCAAATTCACCAACCTTATTGGTCGCCGTGACGACATCAGCATCGCCTTCATAGTAGACATGGAATGGTGCACGAGCGATCACTGAGAGTGGTGAGAATTGATCGTTCATGACTTCTTCGCGGCAGGTTCTGCGCTTGGTTTCTTGGGTTCGGCCTCAGCTTTTTTATCTGCTTTTTTTGTTTTAGGGGCAGTCTCTGGTTCTTTACCGGCAAGGATTGCCTCGATGCCAGTAAGGGTTTCTTCGAGCGTAAAGTACTGTCCAGGCTTACCTGAAAGGTGCTCGGCCACAGCGAAGTCCTGAGAAAAGAACTGAATCAGCTTCTTAGCATTTTGATAATCGGCACGGTCGGCAGGTGACAGCTCGTTTTCACCAACGATGGCAATAATGTTCTTCAGAGAATCGTACTTTTGCATGATTGCTTGTACGCGGCCGGCCAGTTTATAGTGACGTTCACCAACAACTTGTGGGGTGAGGAGCGACGAGGTGGTTTTGAGCAGGTCAACTGCCGGGCGAATACCGCTTTCGGCGATGCTACGAGATAGCACAAGTACCGAGTCGAGCTGTTGTGAAATAGCTTGCACGGCTGGGTCTGAAAGGTCATCGGCAGGAATATAGACTGCCTGGACTGACGTAATGGAGCCTTTTTCGGTTGAGCTCAGACGGTCCTCCAAGCGACGGAGTTCGGCAAAGACAGTCGCAGAATACCCACCTTCAGATGGTGTCAGCCCAAGGTTAGTGGAGAGCTCTGTTAGCGCCTGAATGTGTCGATAAATGTTGTCCACGAAGAACAAAATGTCACGACCTTCCTCATCGCGGAAATATTCAGCAGCCGTCGCGGCGGCTGGGCCTACCATCGACCTAATGGCGGGCGTAGAGTCCATTTGTCCAAAGAACATGACTGTGTTTTTGAGCACGTCGGTTTCTTTGAGGGTCATATAGAGTTCATTACCTTCACGAATACGCTCACCAACACCACAGTAAATTGAGAGGGCGCCTTTTGAGCCTTGGGCGACGTTATTGATCATTTCCATCGTGAGGACGGTCTTGCCCACACCAGCACCGCCGACAATACCAATTTTGCGACCCTTCACGAATGGCGTTAAGAAGTCGATAACCTTCAGGCCGGTTTCAAGTAACTCCATCTTTTCGCTACTACGGTAGCTCTTGGTCCCACTTGGTTCATTGATTGGACGCCTGTTCTCGGTCACTTCTTCGCCCTCATCAAGTGCTTGGCCGAGTGCGTTAAATACGCGACCCATTGTTTTTGGCCCCACAGGAACAGTCACTTTGGTGTTACTGCGTGATACTTTTTGGCCACAGCGGAGTACCTGTGAGTTTGTCAGGTTAATGCAGATTGCCGTTTCGGCCTTAAAGTAGCTGACTTCGAGAAATACTTCTTCAGCACCTTCAACAACGAGGAGTTCCTTTACCTCCGGCTGCTCACCGTCAATATGAACCTCAACGAGGAGTCCACGAAGTGACGAAATAACACCGACGGGTGCGCCAGCTGGCTTCGATACTGTTTTTTTCATGAGGCTCTCCTGCTTCGTTTTTTCTTGAGACTAATCATCACTTCGCGTAGTCGCCTGTCGCTCTCAGATCGTTTTGCACGGTGAAACTCGAGCATGTAGTCGGTGAGCAGTTCGCCAGCACGCTTTTTGGCGACGGCCATGGCATTAAATCGACTGGCAGCTTGGGCCAGGCTGGATTCGAGGATCGTCTGCGAGAGCGTAAGGGTCATCATAGTCATTTCCATCTCGTCGGCAATCTCATCAAGTGATGGTTCAAATATTGTATCTTCAGGTGAAATAACGTCCTCTTCGTCAGCCGCCTCTGCCATATTGCGCATGCTTGATATGAGGTCGATTTTTTGGATCTCCTGTACGCCTAATGATACATACTCTTCGTAGTAGACGACGACTTGGCTGTAGGGGTAAAC
>DIZB01000023.1 GCA_002427805.1 Candidatus Saccharibacteria bacterium UBA6039 | reverse complement strand
TCCTGAGCTACCGCAAGGTCGGTCGGAAGAATAATAAAGTCGTCAACATTTTCTCCAACCTTGGCTCGTGCGGCCTCATAAATGCGATCGAGCACTTCATGTTGGTCCATTTCGACTTTACTGGCACCTACATTGAAGCCTTTGTAGGCAAGAAACGTGTTCGCCATTGCTCCACCAATGATAATGTTGTCAGCCACGGTGACAAACCGCTCAATCACGGCAATCTTATCGCTGACTTTTGCGCCACCCATGACTGCCACGAGTGGCCGTTTTGGCGCCTCCATAGCAGAGGTAATGGTTGTGTACTCGCGTTCAAGCAGGAGCCCAGCAACACTTGGAATATAGAGTGTTATGGCATGTGTGCTGGCATGAGCTCGGTGCACGACCCCAAAGCCATCTTGTACAAAGTAGCGGGCTTCCGTATTCCTAGCGAGTTTTTTGGCAAATTCGTGATTATCCGCCTCTTCTTGTTTATAAAAACGAAGATTTTCAAGCACAATAATACTGCCGGCTGGGGCGCGTTTAACAGATTGATAGACACGGTCACCGATACAATCATCGACAAAACGGACATCACGACCAAGTAATGTCGCGAGACGTTCGGCGATAGGCTCAAGGCTCAACGAAAGGTCTTTACCTTCAGGACGGCCCAAGTGACTAATGATGACCACCTTACAGCCTCGATCAAGTAAGTACTTAAGTGTTGGCAAGCTGGCACGAATGCGTAGATCGTCACTAATAGACCCATCTTTAGCAAGCGGTACATTATAATCAGCCCGTACCAAGACCGTACGATTATCAAGTGGCACATCACGAATTGTCAGTTTAAAGAAGCCCATACCCACCTATCATTACTCGGCTATTTTATCATGCTCGTGCTTATTTTTCCTTATTCAAGGACGCGAACTTTGATCGTATCCGTTGTGCCGATAATACCCGGCTGTTGGCCACTGACGATAATAACTGTTGTAGGCTCGTCGCCAAAGAATCCTTGTGCCTTTAGCTCAGTTGCAATCTCAAATCCTGCTTCAGCTGAATCGGGACGAACGTAACTACGGTTAGCATAGCTTAAAGCAAGTTGTTGTGCTGAACGAAGTTCGCTCGTCACGCTGATGATCGGTAAGTTTGGACGGTGAGCCGCAATATTTGCAGCTGTTGAGCCCGACTTTGTTTCAGCAATAATTGCCGATACATTGAGTTGTTCAGCCAAAGATACCGCCGCTGTACTAATAGCGTCTTGTCGCTTTTTAAGGCTAATGATCTCATCATGAAGCGTTGCGACAGGTGCGTTATCTTGTGTATAGAGGATGACTTTCTTCATAGCTGCGACAGTTTGCAGTGGATATTTGCCGTTTGCCGTCTCATCGCTTAACATCACCGTATCAGCACCTTGAATGACGGCATTTGCAACGTCACTCACTTCAGCACGGGTTGGCTCGGGGTTATCAACCATACTCGCCATCATTTGTGTCGCCACGATGCTCAGTTTTCCGTGTTTGCGACACAGCGCAATAATGCGACGCTGCACAATAGGAACGATCTCAGCACCAGCTTCAACCGCAAGGTCACCACGAGCAACCATGACGCCGTCACTTGCCTTGACGATGTCCTCAAGCACACCGTCTTTAATGGCTGCTTTAGTTTCAATTTTCGCAACAATCTGAGCTTGTGACCCACCTGCAACCAGGATCTGGCGAAGATTATTAATGTCATCAGCACTCTGAATAAAGCTAATCGCGACGTAATCAATGTCTTTTGTGAGGCCGTACTCGATGTCCTTAAGGTCTTTTGGTGTCAAGATGTCACCACCAAAGTCAGTATCGGGCAGGTTAATACCCTTTTTGCTCATCAGCGTGCCATCGTTTTCAACGCGAAGTTTAATGGCAGTATCGGATACAATTTCAATGACACTGGTACGAACTTTTCCGTCAAAGATGTAAATTGGCTCGCCCGGCTTCACCTTTTCTGCAAGGTTATACTGCACGGGGAACGTCATACCATTATGCTCGGCGGCATAATCAAGAATGATCTCATCACCAGTCTTTACAGGTGTATTTTCGTTTAGCATTCCAAGGCGAATCTTTGGACCTTGAAGATCTTGAAGGATTGCGACAGGTTTACCAATCTTTTTGCTGGCATCACGAATCCAGGTAATTTGGTCATCGCGCTCAGCATAGTCACCATGACTAAAATTAAGACGGAAGCCGTTGACTCCAGCGAGCGCTAATTGCTCGATCATCTCAGGGTTACTTGTTGGGGGGCCAAGTGTGGCCAAAATCTTTGTTCGTTTGAAAATAATACTCATAGTTAGCTATTGTACCACTTTTTCTACAGAGGTGAAAGCTTATGTGTACCTGAGGGAAGGTTCGACCCTTCTGCGCTTCAGAGTCCGTCCTTCTTTCAGCAAAAACTAAAAATTTATAGGATGACGTCCAATCGAAGCTCGATTCAGCGCTGAGAACAGTCAAGAAAAAAGCCCCAGCAAATGCTGAGGCGTTTTTCTTGGTGATCTCACGGAGAATCGAACTCCGATTGCCAGGATGAAAACCTGGTGTCCTAACCGTTAGACGATGAGACCAGACGATGAGTGAAGTGTCGATCAAAATGTGTTTATATATTTTGTCGAATACTTCCGAAGCGTTGAAGTCTCCTATGGTTCGAAGAATCCACATGAGACTTGTATCTCACTAAATGCACCTTATATGGCCTGAAAGATCCATATAAGGTTCTTCGACTATTGCTTTTAGTCGTTTCTGAGAGCCGTATTTCAGTGCCATAACACTTAATTTAGCCTCGTCATTGTATCAAAAAACCCCTCATCTGTGAAGGGGTATCAAGTGGTCGTTAGCTTCCCGAGTGAGAGTGGCCCTTTCCCTCGGTTCTTACACCTGGTACTTTGGGCCACCCTCACATCGGATGACAGAGACGGGTCAGGCTGCCTTGTCAGTGCGCTTCGAACGCTTCTTGAGCATCTGTTCGCGCGTGAGTTGGGCTTGAACCTGGGTCGATAGTTCCAGCTCGACCTTCGAACGCTTTGTGGTACGTTCGACCGCATGCGAATTCATCACCGTGCTATATACCGTCTCACATATCCTTCGACGTTCAGCCGGATCCTTGAGACGACTGGCGTTGACAATTCCACTGGCCACGAAGAAAGCGTAGACCATCTCCTTCAGCTCATTCTCGATCTCGTCGGACGACATCGAGCTGTGGTCAGCTTTCAAACGATCCAGCGACTCATCCGAGAGCCAGATTTTGACCGTGTACCCCTTCTGCTCGTGGAGATAAGCATAGAGCCGGACGATTGCTCGACCGATTCGCACCTCATCTCTCGCTGCCAATTTGGCAACTTGCGTCTCACGACGCTTGGTGTTTCGTTCTTCGCGCGCTTGCATCACCTCCATTGTGCGCCGTGACTTCATCGATACGATACCATGATTGGTTTGCACGATTGTTCCCGTCCCCTAGTTGTCAATCGTAAATTGCCTACTTATCGCAGACTGTCCAGAGCTCTTGTCTAGACAAACACTTACCCGACTTTTATAAGCTTGTTCAAAAAAAATGTCAAATAAAAACACCCTCATGGGTGCTAGCTCATTTTTGTGACCCGGATGGGACACCGAGGCGCGTATCATCGCGCTGTCGGTGCCCCATCCTAGGTGTCGTGGTCAGATCGGGACCATCACCTGCTTCCGCTGCAACCCCTTTATGAGGGGGAACGACCTGATGCTCTTGTGGAGCGCCAGGTTACCCAGGCGGGTCTT
Organism: Candidatus Saccharibacteria bacterium UBA6039; assembly: GCA_002427805.1. Classification (GTDB taxonomy): domain Bacteria; phylum Patescibacteriota; class Saccharimonadia; order Saccharimonadales; family Saccharimonadaceae; genus UBA1547. Next base: position 31,067 of record DIZB01000023.1, on the reverse strand, counting down.
CCTGATCTGTCGTCGTCGCCATCGGGTTGGCTACGACATACCGACGAGTTCGGGCTCCCACACGGGAACACCGTATTCGTCGACCTCGTCGTCCTGCTCGAGTACCGGATCCGGATCGAGCAGAATGAGCGGAGGATTGAGACGAGGAGAACTCGGCTTGAGAGTCTTCGTCTTCTGTGCTCGCTCCTGGTGGAGCGACTTGATGCGCAGGCGCTCTTCGGCCTGCTCGCGCTCGTACTCCGTGAGCGCCCGGTACCGGACGACGATGCCGTCTTCCTTCTCAGCGATGAGCGTTCCGTCCTGATGGGCGCGGCGGAACATGGAGTAGACCTCGTACTGCGGACAGCAGCCATCCTGCTGCTCAGAGAACGAAGCTGCTGCGCCGTTGAGATTCTTCGCTTTGATGGACCAGCCATCGCTGTCGAGGAATTCCTGGACGCACTTCCTTGCATTTCGTGTCATGGTGACACCTTTCCCACTCTGTGTATTTTTCTGTTAACCAAGCCTGTTAACCGAAATGTAAGAGAGACCATCCCTCTTACTACACTTAGTGACGAAATATACGCCAGTTGACATTTAATGTCAAATAGTATCTCATTTGGTGTTGAATCAAAATAAACGGCGCTACATCTGGTGTATGCCTCTTTAAAACGCTTGTGCTTTTCATTATTTCATTGTCTAAGCATTGACATTATGGGCATTTTGTGGTAAATTGGTAAACATCAGTTGCCCAAGGTGTGAGGACCCGAGGCGGCGGAGGATCATTAACAAATCAGATCATTACAATGCAAGTATCTATGCGTACTGCAAATGTAGCGTCGTATGTTGATCACCTATCTATGTATCAATGTATAACGCTGCATTTGCAGCAGTTTGAATTGAGTCCTTCGGGGCTCTTCGGACTATCTCGCGAAAGATCTATGTTACAACCTATACCTTTCTTGGACCTTTGGTTGACACCATGGCGATGACGCTTCGTCGCTATCGTGTCAACCAAAGCTACGCTGCGGGAGACAAACCACATGAAATTCATTTTGTGTGGGGATTCCCGCACCGACCCATGAAAGGCAAGACAATGTCCACACGCAACGTCAATGGAACCAACGCAGTTCGCAAGGCTGCTCGTGCAACCGCCCAGAGCGTTCTCGACCGCGACGCAGAACTCGAGCTCATCGAGCTCGGTCTCGCCGCGAAGAAGGAAGCTGAGCTCAGGGACATCGCCATCGCTGGCCGTGTTCTCGAGCAGGAGGCGAACGATCAGATGGCTGTCGTTCAGGAGGAGAGGGGTCAGACGGGCTACATGGCTCACGGCAACCCCACTCCGCCCGCAACGGCGCCGGCCGAACCGCCCGCAACGGCAGTTCTACCGGTCACACCTGCGCCTGCGACCACTCCGGCTCCCGTCGCGCCGGCCGCATCCGCGGTCGACACGACACCGCCGGTGGATGGCATCGCCGAACTCGGACTCGACGCCCCCGCAGCACCCGCTGCGGTGGCCGTCGCGAACGGGAACGTCGTGAACGTGAACAACGGAGTCGGCGGTTTCGTCACCTACACTCGTACGCACTTCGGTGCGTGGGTGTGGGTGATCGCGATCGTCTTCCTGCTGATCGCGTTCAGCATCATGCACAACGCCTACCCGGGGTTCTACCCCGACAAGACTGGTGGCCTGAGCCTCGGAGTACGCGAGTTCCTCGCGTTCCTGCTCATCCCGCTGTTCTGGGGCTTCATCGGAGGCGTGATCGGCTCGCTCATCAGCTGGCGCCGCGCGATTCGTATCGCTGCGGCACCCCAGCCGGTGGTCGTCACCGCGCATGTTCCGCCCGCAGCGTAAGCTGCAAGGACGTGTAGGAGCCTAGCTCTCATGGCGGTTCAGTCCGCCCACGTCCACTAAGTAAACGTTCGGGAAGGCCCCGTCCGTTCTGATGTCCTTCGGGACAGAAGGGAGGTTCTCCTCATGGAGAGCTTTCGCAACTGGCGAACCGGGGCCATAATCACCGGTATTGCAATGGTGCTGTCGCTCCTCTTCCTCTCGATCTGGCCCCTGGTCACCTCGTCTGGAAGCGGGCCGATCGGTGGAGTTCCGAACGACGTTCGGAGCCTCATCGCTAACCCCCCGAGTGTCGACTGCGTGGCCCTGGTCACGAAGTACGGCATGCCGACCAAGAACGGGAAGGTCGTTCTGACCTACATCCCCAACAAGGTCGACACGGCGGACGCCACAGCGCGCGAAAACAGCGATTCGGTCAACATCTCCGCCACCCCGGTGGAGCGTGACCGCATCAACGCGTCCATCTGCTCCCAGCCTGAAGAGGCAGGGATGGCAGGTGTCGCGCTCGTCACCAAGTATCCGATTCTCGGCGAGCTCAACCCGAACTTGTTCGGACAGTTCGTAGGGACCACGCCCAAGGCGTGGGCAGATAAGGTGTTCAGTGGGAAGATCTCGTACAACACGGCGACGACGACCATGACTCAGTTCGCTGGGCTCATGACCATCTTCGACGTCTCGTACGTGAAGGACCTGCAGACCGCGTGGAACTATCACGCGACACCTGAAGTGCTCACCACCAAGGCCAACGTTCGGCCGATCGTGGAGAACCCCAACGAGTACACCGGAGACTTCCTGAGGTTCCGCATCACCTGGAAGGGTGTGCAGAACTGCGGGATCGAGTTCGGCTACAACGTCGGAATCGGAGGTGACACCACCAAGGGAGACCAGCGTATCGCGGGGTTCACCTGCGTCACGACTCCCCCGCCCAAGACGTCGACTCCGCCCCACGGACACTCGACGCCGACCCCCACCCCAACACCTTCACCGTCATGCCCGCCCGGCAAGGTGAAGAACATCAACGGCAAGTGCGTGACCGGCAAGGACACGAGTCCCACGCAGTACGTCTACGTGCCCGGTAAGCCCGCGGTAGTCAACGATGGCGGAACGGATACGGCGCCCGTGGTTCACACCGCGACGCCCACTCCCTCCGCTTCACCGTCGGCAAGCCCGAGCCCCGAGCCCGTCAAGCAGACAGATGCGCCGACGCCGTCAGACGCGCCGACCACCTGCCCGATCCCTCCGGGGAAGACGAGCTGCTGAAGCAAGGGCGGGTGGCGTCTTCGGATGCCACCCGCCCCGCTTCGGGTAATACACATGGAGACTTTCGCGAGTCTCTCTGAAGGAAATCCGATCGTAAGATTGTTGATTTCCTTCAGAGGAAAACCATATACGTGCAATTATGTAATGATCTGATTTGGATTCTCGAGTGGGATGTGTTCGTTAACAATTTAATGCTAGGAATGTGCAATTTATATCAATTTTAGTGGACACATTTAATAATCGTTGCCTTTATGGTGACAAGAAATAGGAGCATATTATGAAGTTTATTTCATGGATCAAATCGATGCCTAAACGCCTTAGCGTTGCCGCTATCGTTACAGCTGCGGTCGTTGTACCTGCAGTTGCATTCGCATGGGGACCAGTTACTGGTCGACAGTTGTTTACAACTGCAGCCCCAGCTGACTACGTTACATTTAACTCAATTACCGACAACCCAGTTCAAGGTTTTGAGCCTAACTTTATGCAAATCAAAGATGCAAGTGCTTCAAATAGCACTTACACTGATAACATTAAAGTTCAGGATGGTAAAGAATATACAGTATTCGTGTACTACCACAACAACGCTTCAAGTGATTTGAACGCAAGTGGTGTTGGTATTGCACACGGTGCATTCGTTCGTTCAGAGATTCCTGCAGTAGTTAACGGTACGGCACAAAGCGTTTCATACGTTGGTGCAGCTAACGCAACTCCAGGTCAAGTATTTGACAACGTTACACTTACAAGTGATAGTGCCCTGAACCTTGCAATGGTTCCTGGTTCTGCTCATATTTACAACAAGGGTCTTACAAACGGTATGACAATGCCTGACAGTATTGTAACGACTGGTGACCCACTTGGTTTCGATAAACTCGACGGAGTGGTACCTGGTTGTAACAACTACGCTGGTTATGTAACATTCAACGTGAAAGCTACTTCTTCTAACTTTACTGTTAGCAAAGAAGTAAGTAAACACGGTGCTAACGCATGGACGAAGAATTACACAGCACAGCCTGGTGAAACCGTTGACTACCTTATCCAGTACAAGAACACTGGTACAAGCCTACAAAACGATGTCGCACTTAAGGATCAACTTCCTACAGGTGAGACGTACGTAAACGGAAGTACAACATTCACTACACCACTTAAGGCTAACTCTAAAGCAACTGATGACATTACCAGAGCTGGTATAAACATCGGTTCTTACAATGCTGGTGGTGGTGCATACGCTATCTTTAGCGCAACTGTTGCAAGTAATGATTCACTCGCAGTTTGTGGTCCTAATACACTTACAAACACAGCAAGTGCAATTGTAAATGGTACGACTAAACAAGATACCGCTGTTGTGACTGTCAATAAGACATGTACTACTACGACTACGGTTCAAGCTTGTGATACTACTACAAAGCAGATTGTTACAATCAACAAATCAGACCTCAGCAACAGCAAGTACACTCAAGATTTAACTAAGTGTACACCAGTAGTTACTCCTCCCCAGCTTCCTCACACGGGTGCGAGTGAAAACATTCTAGCATTTACTGGCCTTGGTGCAATGATTGCAAGCATAGTTTACTATGTACGTAGTCGTCGCCTTGGTGCGAACCTTTAAGAGTCTGACCGCTCCCCAATATCTTTATAGATATCTGAAGTGATTCAGGCCAAATAACCCCCGTATTATACGGGGGTTATTTTTGTTATACTAGTGACACTATGGCAAAGCAAAAAAAGAAGCGCAACAAAGCCTATACCGGAGCAGACGCCGCAATGACGCGGCCTGTTGTGACTCGTATCACTGCATCAAATCGCAACAAACTGGCTCAATGGTGGTTTGAACATAAGCGTGCGGCTAGGCCAATCCTCATCGCCAGTGGTATCGCGGTTGCTTTGATCGTGATTATCGTCGAACTATTTCGTATCTTTGGCAACTAGACTAACTGGCAAACGAAAACCAAACGTACTTCCCTTAGCCTCGATCGACTCAAATATCATAGTGCCCCCATGTGCATCAATAACCTTCTTTGCAAGAAATAGTCCAACACCTGTACCATCAGGTCGTTGCTTCTTGGCATTTGATGCACGAAAGAATTTTGTAAAGAGCCCTGCTTGCTCTTCTTTTGGTACGCCAATACCTGTATCTTTAACGGTAAAAGAGACAACCCCCTTGGTTGGTATGAGACTCACTTGAATTGTACTTTTCTCTTTCGAATAGTAGAGTGCATTATCACAAAAATTCATAATCACTTGTCGAATTTTATCTTCATCAAGCGTGATAAGCCCTACATTCTTTGGTGGGTGATAACGAAATGTCAGGCCACGGGAAGCAGCATTTGTTTTGAGACTATCTAGTTCCTGGCTCACCACTTTGGCAAGATCAACCGGATGCGCATCCACCACAAACTTGCCTGTTTGGAGGCGTGACACGTTTAAAAAGTCTGCAATTAGGCGTACCATGCGCTCGCTACTTAAGAATGCTTGCTCGAGAAGTTGCTTCTGCGCATCGCTCACTGGCCCGGCATCACCCTCTAACACCATGCTAATGTAGCCCTTCACACTTGTTAGTGGCGTACGTAGTTGATGTGATGCCATACTGACAAATTCATCCTTTGCCATGTCAAGGCGCTGGAGCTGCGCATTACTTGTCTTTAGCTCGTGAGTTGCATCCGTAATTTTTTGCTGCAATGTCGCATTAAGCTCACGCACGGCATGCATTGAGACGGCATTTTGAAGGGCAATTGATATTTCATCAGCGATCGAATCCATCAGCTTCATGTGGCTTTTATTACGGATACCAGCGACTGATTCACCAATAAATATGTACCCTAGCAAACTATCCCGACGAAAAAGCGGTACAAACATGCTCATATTGTGGCTTACCATCAGGCGACGCAAGCGATCGTCAGCGGAACGCTCGTAGATACTCGTCGTTCGCCTGTCGCTTCCCATATACAAGTTGATGGCTTTTGCATCGCTTTTTGGAACTGCTGGATACCCATAGGTACCGGCCGTCACAAAGTGGTCGCTGTCTGTAAAGACGAAGAAAGACACGTGATCAACATCAAGCTGACTGGCTATTTGCTCGGAGAGTTGCTCAATGAGGTTTCGGAGATCGGTTGATGAGGTGAGCGCATGCGTAATAGCAGAATAAAAATGAGGCGTTCTCAGCGCACGACGTTTCGGATGTGTTTTATTCAATCTGGCCCACCTTGCTCATAGTACTTATGTTATTATTGTAGCAACAATGACTAAAATAGCTATTATCGAAGATGATCCCGTTATCAGCCAAATGTACCGCATGAAATTTGAGACTGATGGCTTCGATGTGCAACTAGCCGACAATGGTAAGCGCGGCGTCGCGCTCGTTGAGGCATATTTGCCCGACATCATCTTACTTGACGTACAAATGCCAGAGATGGACGGTGCTGAGGCACTTGGTATTATTCGTAAAGCCGACTGGGGTAAAAACATCCCTGTTATTATTCTCACCAATATGGGCGAAGAAGAATCACCAAAAGAACTTCGTAGCCTTGGCATTGAAAGCTATATCGTCAAAGCAAGTCTGACGCCCCGGCAAGTCGTACAACGCGTCAAAGACGCCCTTCACCTCGACTAAAGGTCTTGTTGGCCGTGAAGATCGGCCACCCTTCTGGCAGATTGAATCACATTATCAAATAATGCACAGACGGTCAGTGGACCAACGCCACCTTTTTCGGGTGTGATCGTAATATCATCAAGTTCTCGTACTTCGGCGGAAAGATCCCCCACGATTTTACCGTGTTCAGCTGCGGTGCCAGCATCTACTACCACAGCGCCTGGCGCTATCATGTCTTTCGTAATAAGCGCAGGCTGACCCGTCGCCGTGATAATAACATCTGCCTGACGTAGCTCAGCTGCAAGATCTGGTGTTTTACTGTCATAAATGGTGGTTTTTAAGCCTTGATTGTTCCAAAGTTTTGCAAGTGGAGCACCAACGAGCCGGCCGTTACCAACAATCGCAATTTGTTTACCATTTAGTCCCACGTTGTAGCCTGCAAGTAACCAATCAATTGCCATGGCGGTTGCTGGCGTAAGTGTTGCATCCTTGCCAAGGCCATCAACATCTTTTTCAGGCGTCACAGCATCGACTGCAGCTTGAGTCTGCGCTTGCTCGGCAAGTGGTAACTGAATGATAATTCCGTGCACTGTATCATCTTTATTAAGCGTTTCAATTTGGCTCATCAGATTAGTTTGGTCAATCTTGTAAGCATCAACTTCAACAAGTATGTCTGCGCCGTAGATTTTTTTGAGACCAACATAGGTATCGATCACCGGGTTATCAATTGTCTGGATAATCGCGAGACGCGGAACAGTTCGCCATGATTGGCGCAGTGCTCGGACCTGTTTTAGTTGGCGTTCTTTAATGTATCCCGCCAACTCTTTTCCATCGAGTAGTTTCATTGTATCTAGCTTAACAAATATTGGCCGAGTGGTACAATAAACGTAGTATGAGTTTATTATCACATATTGCTTACTATGGTCATGGAATGAACATTGCCCAGGCTGGGCTTTCGGTTGCCGCCGTTTCAACAATTATATTTATTTGTCTCCTTATTGCTTTGATTGCCTATGTTATTCTGGCACTTCTGCTTTCTCGTATCTTTAAAAAAGCCGGTATTGATCAGTGGATTGCTTGGGTGCCCGTATATAATACCTGGAAATTACTTGAGCTTGGCGATCAAAAAGGGTACTGGGCAATACTGATGATTTTACCCGTTATTAGCTACGTTGCCCTCGTTTTTTACTACATAGCACTCTACCGTATTGGCCTTAAGTTCGGTAAAGAAAGCTGGTTTATCGTCATCGGAATATTTATTCCTCTTATTTGGTTCGGGTGGCTGGCTCTCGACGATTCAAAGTGGCATCCTAAAGCACTCAAGTAACAAAAAAGCCTCTGAGGTCAGAGGCTTTTTTTGTTAGGAAGACTTAGTCTTTTTTTGGTGCTTTAATCACGAAGAAGGCAATGATTGATGCCGCAAGTGCGATACCCGAGCCAGTATAAAATGCTGCATGCATACCCTCAACTTCTGCCATAAGAGGCGTTAACTTTGTCGGAAGAGTTGTTAAATGTGTCACATAGCTGGCTGCAGCTGACGTTGCAATACCAGTAAGGACTGCAAGGCCGAGTGAACCACCAATTTGCTGTGAGGTATTTAAGAGGCCCGAAGCAAGTCCAGCCTGGGTTGGCTTGACGCCAGACGTCGCGGCAATTGTTCCGGACACAAAGCTCATACCCCCACCCATACCAAGCAAGATAAGCGCTGGCAAGACATTCGTAAAGTAGTTGCCATCAACCGGAACGTGTGCAAGCACCAGAAGCGCACTCATAATAAACAGTGGGCCTGCGACGATGATTGGCTTAAAGCCGACCAATTTTACGAGACGTGGAACATTTGTGGCCGTTAATGCAATCACCACAGGTGTAATCAGGAAGCTAAGGCCTGTTCGAACTGGGTCGTACCCAAGCACGTTCTGGAGGTACAATGAGCCAAAGAAGAACGTTGAGAACATACTGGCAACCACTGGGAAAAGCACCAGGTTAGCGCCAGTCAGGTTACGGTTCTTGAATATATCAAGTGGTACAAGTGGTCGCTTAGCACGGCGTTCGTTAAAGATAAAGAACGTCAGCAGTACAGCAGCACTAATAAAGTACGCGAGCGTCGCAGCTGATCCCCACCCATTGGTTGGTGCGTTTGCAATACCCGATACAAGTAGTAAGGCTGCAGCAGTCACTGAGATCGCGCCTGGAAGATCGAGACTATTATTCTTTTCCTCAGACTCATGAATAGGAAGCAGTCGCCATGCGGCAATGAAAATTGTAATGCCAATAGGAATGTTAATAAAGAAGTTCCAACGCCAGTTAAGATACTGCGTTAAAACACCACCGAGGAGTACCCCGATAGCGGCCCCACCGGCACCAACGGATCCCCAGATAGAAAGTGCTGTATTGCGTTCATGACCCTCGCGGTACGTCACAAGCACAATCGAAAGTGCAGCTGGTGACATTAAGGCAGCTGAGAGACCCTGGACCGCACGAAGAACAATCAGCATTGTGCCGTTTTGTGCAAAGCCATCAATCAGTGATGCAAGCACAAACAATGTAATGCCGATAAGAAACATTCGTTTACGTCCGAATAGGTCAGCTGCACGTCCACCGAGTAGTAAGAAGCCACCAAACGTGAGTGTGTATGCCGTGACGACCCATTGAAGGCCGGTTGAGGTGAGGTTAAATGCGTGTTGCACCGCCGGTAATGCCACGTTGACGACTGATGAATCCAGAACAACCATAAGTTGAGCGGCGGCTAAGATAACGAGTATCAGCCAATGGTTTTTCGCTTTTTCAATCATGAAAAATCTCCCTTTGTTTGTATCTAATAAATTAATATTGTAAAATGGTATTACGTTCATTATAAATGTCAATTGTTGACAATGTCAAGTATTTTTAAGGAAACTGGCCCATGAGTAATTCTCCATCCCTGTCACTATTTCACGCTAGCCTGCTTGAATTTTTAATGACGTCTAAACAAGGACTGATGGCAGTTGGCAAAGAATACGATTTGACGCCCCTACAAGCGATTACTATCGTGCTGATTGATCTCGATGTTCCTAAGCCTATGAATGCCTTTCAAAAGCTCTATAACTGTGACGCCTCAAACATCACTGGCATTATTGATGGCTTAGAGGAAAAAGGCTTAGCCATCCGTAGCGAGCTACCCTCTGACCGCCGCGTGAAGATTGTGCTTCTTACTCAAAAAGGTATCACGCTACAAAAGTTACTCATAGAAGCCTTTATCCAAATAGATGACGTGATGCTGCACGACTTATCACAAGACGAACTTGCAGCCTTTCGCAAGGTAATCATCAAACTTTCCCACAACACGTTTTACGCCAAATAAAAACACTCTCGTCAAGCGTCGAAGGGTGTTTTTTATTTGGCGTAAATATCGAAAAACTACAATAGTACAATAGTTTTTTGTTACTTTTTTACTATTAAAATCCCCACTAACGATATATGCTACTTTTTTTATTTTAACCTCTGTTAGCTCTTTTATTTTTTCTCTCCCTCCTTTATATATACATATAAGGCACAGAAAGTAGGTGTGTAGATGCGTAGAGTAGAGCCCAAACGAAGATATAGTATTTCCCAGTCTCAAGTAGACATATTGTTGTATTTGCATAAGTATCGATTTTTAACTAGTGATTTATTAGCAGTGTTATTACAAAAAGATAGATCAACGATATATGAGAGATTGTCAGTACTTATTGATCAAGGATATGTAGCAAAGCAATATGATAGTTCGTTTAGGCTGCGTACAAGGCCAGCAACGTATTGTTTAGCACCAGCTGGCATTCGGTTCTTGAAAGCACGAGGTATCGAGCGTACGCAGCTTCATTATAAAAGCCGGAACTTCACAGAAGAGCAGATTGACGAACAACTGCTCTACGCGAAGTTCGCCACTACGCTCAAAAGTAGCTACACGGAGTCATTCGGGATTTATACCAAATACCAGCTTAAACACAATGCGTACGTCCAACTGACACCGCACCTACTACTACGCGGTAAGTCCGACACCACGCCCGACTACCTGCTGGATTACTTTCCAGCCTTCACTGCGAGTTGGAGGCTAAGAAGACGCATTAACCAGCACGATGTGGCCGCAGACGAGTCAGAAACTATCTACCCACATCTTTTACTGGTCGCTGGTAATACAAGCACAGAGAGACGTCTTGTACAGTTTACGGAAGAACTCTATGCAGATTTCGAGGTGTTTGTAACAACCACAGAGAGGTTACTCAGTGGAGAGAAGAAGATCTGGCTGATACCTGTGGAGACTAATCTCGAGGATGAGGAATTGGAGTATCATGCTTTGCCCTTAAAACTCCCCTGAAAACTCGGTTAGGATCTAGTGATTATTCACTAAACTTGTGTTGGCGCGAATATCGAAAACTTAAAATTAGTTCGAAATAAAAACACCGACCGGTAGCGGAAAGGTCGATGTTCTTATTTTGGAGGACCAGCATATACTTTTCCGAAACACCATTCATTTAATGAACTCGCCACAGATTTGTTGTCACTGTATGCAAAATTAGTCGGTCTTGGTATGGAGTATATAGGTGGTGAGGTTTACCTCGCAGAATTGAAAGTAGATAAAGACAAGTAATCGTGAAAAAGTATACTATTTGCGTACTTTTCACGTAAAGTACGGTATAATTAATACTATGATAAACCAAGTAACAAAGGCCCGCATCGCCAATCTCTTAAGTCAGTACAGGGAACTGTCTGAAAATAAGGCTTCAGCTATCCTTGATATCGCTATCGCCGAGATTCCCGAGATGGTGTACAACTCCAACGCTATCGAGAATTCTACACTTACTCTTGAAGATACAGAAGATATACTGTTTCGAGATGTCGTAAAAAAAGATCACGATATTCGTGAAATCTATGAAGCTAAAAATCTCGCCCGTGTTACAGAACATCTCCTTCAGAATCAAGACCAAACGCTTAGTATTGAATTAATACTCAACCTGCACAGGATGTTGTTAACCCATATACGCGACGATTGGGCTGGTCGTTTCCGGAGGAACAAAGAATGGGTACGAGTTGGTGCACATATTGGCGCTAATCCAGATTTCGTGTCAGGACTTATGGATGAACTAGTCAAAACATATAATAAAAACAAAGATCTTTATTTTCTAGATAACATTGCATGGTTTCACGCTGATTTTGAAACTATCCATCCCTTTCCTGACGGCAATGGGCGTATTGGACGAGTCATAATTAACCAGCAACTCATGGAACTAGGCTATCCACCGATTATCATTCCAAATAAAGGCAAACGGACTGATTATTATCCGGCTTTCGGCTCCTATCGTATAAACGATAAATACGATGAGTTTACTCGTTTATTTGCGGGACTGCTCATAGAATCTCTCTACCGGCGCATCACCATTCTCTCAGCTAAAAAAATAGTAACCGTATCAGAGTGGGCCAAACGAAGTAGCGTCGCTGGAAATGTAGCAGCTAATAAGGCAAAACGCGGTACAATCCCAGCATTTAGAATGCGTGAAAAATGGATGATCGATGCCGATTTTCATGAAAGTTAGTTCGAAATAAAAACACCGACCGGTAGCGAAAAGGTCGATGTCTTTATTTGGAGGGCCATCGTATACTTTTCTGAAACACCAAACTAATGATGAATTGATTGCCGACTTATTATCATTATACGTCAAACTGGTTGAACTGGGCATGGAATACCGAAACGGCGAAGTATACCTTGCAGATTTGGAGGAAAAAGATGTTTAAATCTTCCAAACTCTACGATCAAGATACGTTTTATGCTGCGTTCAAGCGTGACCTGAGACACTGCAGACGTGAATTAATCATAGAGAGTCCGTTTATCACGACGAGACGCGCGAACGCCTTATTGCCTATCTTGGCTAGGTTACGTAAACGTAACGTTAGTATCATTGTGAATACACGTGATGAGCAATGCTTAAAATATAGAGTACTTTATAATAAAGTGGATATTTTATAAAGTACTCGACGGTATTTCTCTAATTACTATAAAGACCTACATGTTCGGACTTATAGGAACTTTATATATGCTAGACACTGCAGGCATTTTACTTTATAATTTAGGTAAAGGATTATAAAGTACTATGACATTTGACTCAAAGATTGCATATAACGACTTACCTCTACTTCCACCGAGTGTTGACCTGAAAGATCAGGAGTTACTGCTAGCGACAATCGAAGCGAGTGATGCCATTGCACAGCTGAAAACTATGCTGACTATGAATAGTCGAACCATTAATAATACTATGGACTTGCTTTCGCCTTTGTTTGTTCCAGAAGCCGTGTCTAGCTCAGGGATTGAGAATATCATTACCACAAACGATAGTGTTTATGTTGCAAAGATCAAGGAAGAACGAGAGTTAACTCCCGCAGAGAAAGAGGCTCTTAACTATACGGAGGCCTTGATGGAAGGAGCTACGAGAGTATTTACACAGGGATACCTAGCAACAAATGATTATATTGCTATTCAGCAAATACTAGAGCCTACAAAAAAAGGCATCCGTAACCTTCCTGGAACACAACTAGCAAACCCGATCACGAAAGTCGTGTATTACACACCGCCCGACACCGAAAAAGTGATTCGCGACTTACTATCTAACTTCGAAAAATACTTTAATGAAGATGCTCCAAGTCATGAAGTATTTGCTCGAATGGCGATTCTCCACTATCAGTTTGAAGCGATTCACCCTTTCCCGGATGGTAACGGAAGAACTGGTCGAATGCTAATGCCTTTATACTTAACTCAACAAAAAAGATTACCAGTTCCAGTGCTATTCATGAGTCACTACATTCTTGAGCATAGAGATGCGTATTACGAAAAACTACGAGCAGTTACATCAAAGGGTGAATGGAAAGAGTGGGTACTTTATATCACGAGAGCTACGACAGTTCAGGCGCTCTATACGTGTAAAGTTCTAGAGAAAATTCGCTTGGCGATTAATACGGTAAGGACTACCCTAAAAGACGACTTACCTACTGTTTACAGCTCTGAACTCGTGGACTTTCTGTTTTCAAATGTATACTTTACACAAAAGAGATTTGAAGAAGAAGTGGGGGTCAGCCCCATGACGGCACGGAAGTACCTCCAAGAATTAGAGGCTAAAGATATTGTTATGAAAAGCAAACAGACAGGAAAAAATAGATTTATATATATAAATCCGAATTATACTGATATCCTTCGTCAAGTCTAGTGAATAGTCGCTAAGTCCTAATCATTCAAATCGATCAAAATAAAAACACCGACCGGTAGCGAAAAGGTCGATGTCTTTATTTGGAGGGCCAGCGGGGACTTGAACCCCGGACACCCTGCTTAAGAGGCAGGTGCTCTAACCAGCTGAGCTACTGGCCCATAACGTGTCATAAAAACGACTCTCAAAACTATACCAAATAGAGGTCAGAATGTAAATATGCATGGTATAATAAGTAGATTACGCACCCGTAGCTCAGCGGATTAGAGCACTGGTCTTCGGAACCAGGTGTCGCAAGTTCGAATCTTGCCGGGTGTACCAAAATTATGAGTATAACAACTGTCTTCTTTGACTGGGGTGGCGTGATTGCGCCTGACCCTGGTGACGATTTTTTATCTTCTCTTTTAAAACGTATCGGCGCAACCGATGATCAAATAAAAGAAATATTTGAGACCTATATGTCTCGCTTTACTCGTGGCCAGATAACAGACCAGCAATATTGGGAGGAGCTGAGGAAGAACTACGGATTTGTGATTTCTGACTCAATGTCCGATGAATTTCGGAAATGGCGAGGCCTCGTTGCAGACGAAAATATCATGAAGCTTGTGCACGATCTTAAAAAACGAGATATCAAAGTAGCTTTATTTACGAATGTCATCGAGCCAAGTTACGACTTAATCAAGCAAGCTGGCTACTATAGCGAGTTCGATGAGGTTATTGCTTCATGTAAAGTTGGCTATGGTAAACCAGATCAAGAAATATACGAAATTGCACTTCAAAAAATGCACACTACTGCCCAAGAATCACTTTTTATTGACGACAAGCAAGCGTTTCTTGACCCCGCCATACGCATGGGTTTTCAGACGATACTTGCAACAAACTCAGAGCAAATCATTCGTGATGTAGAATCACTACTACTTGGCAGCTAAAAGCACTAAGCGCGTAACAGCCCATGTAATGAGAGCATAGACAACAATTGTAAGGAGAGTTTCGATTTCAAAGCGAGAAATACCCGCGTGAAACTGGCTTACTTGTAGCAGCCCTCGAAACGGTGCAACCATCGGGTCGGTGACGTTATAGATAAAGCTTGCAAACTGGTTGGCGAGATTAGCACCGAGGAGTGCCAAAACAAAACGAATGAGCAGCAGCGCGACAAGAAGTCCCGCAACATATTCGATGACTTGTACTAGTTTTATGACAGCGTAGTTTTGTTTACTCACACTAGTTGTTTCGGTACGTACTTCATTTGGATCTTCTTGCATAATCACCTCCTGTTAGATATAGCTTAGTATACCACTTTTTAAGCAATACGTCACGAATGCCCTCTAGAATTCAGGTGTGAGTTATAATACAAATACATGGACATTCATACGAACATTCCTCTCAAAAATTTCACAACTATGCGACTAGGCGGCCCAGCACGCTTTTTCGTGGAAGTGCGCACACCTGAAGAAGTTGTTGAAGTATATAAAAATGCAAAAACGCAGAACTTACCTGTTTTTATTTTGGGTGGCGGGAGTAACGTTATCGCGACAGACGTTGGCTTCGCAGGCATTATCATCCGCATGCGTATTCCTGGGTTTTCAGTTGTTGCCGACGATATTAACTCAACAACTATTCAAGTTGGTGCGGGTGAAAGCTGGGACAGTGTGGTTGAGCGAACTGTGACGATGAACCTTTCGGGTATCGAAGCGCTGTCTGGCATACCGGGTACGGCTGGCGGGACACCAATTCAAAACGTTGGGGCTTACGGCCAAGAAGTATCTGAAACGATTGAATCACTCGTTGCCTACGATACTCAAACCGACGCATTCGTGACGCTCGCAAACATCGACTGTGGCTTTACGTATCGAGATAGTATATTCCGTGGAGTAGATATGGGTCGCTATATTGTGACGTCGATCCTGTTTAAACTGTCAAAGAATCCGCCACAGCCACCATTTTATGAAGCCCTGCAAACCTATTTCGCTGAACATTCAATCACAATCTTCACTGTCCAAGCGGTTCGCAGTGCCGTGCTTGATATCCGTTCGAATAAACTGCCCGACCCTGCACTTTTGCCAAATACTGGGTCATTTTTCAAAAATACCATCGTTGAAGACTGGCAGCTTAGTGGACTTCGCGCTATTGACCCGAATATACCAACCTACGATATGGGTGATGATCGCTACAAAATACCCACAGGTTGGCTCATTGAACAAACTGGGCTTAAAGGAAAAGTCTTACATGGTATGAAAATTCATGATAAAAATGCGCTCGTTCTTATTAATGAATCAGCCACGAGTTACGCAGACCTCGCCGCCGCAAGGGACGAAATTATTGGTGCGGTTCGTGATAAGTTTCAAATCCAAATCGAGCAAGAACCACTAGAGATCTAGACGCTTGCGGTTTAAGGGCAAAACTCTTATGCTAGTACCATGAAGCGTCGTGGGTTTACTATCATTGAGTTGATCATTGTGATCGCGATTATGGGTATCCTTTTGGTGCTCGCTGTCGTTAACCTGCGGAGTACGCAAATTAATGCCCGCGACGAACAACGTAAGGCGAACGTCGACGCCATTGCACAAAACTTAGAGGTATACTATAGATCCGGCAGTGCAGCCAGTACTATTGTCGGGCGTTACCCATCGACTGGTATTACGGGCCAGGAAACAACAATTCTTCCGGAGATAGACCCTAAGTCACTCATTTCACCAAGTTCAACGACTGATCCGAATACACTTGTGGCACCAAGCACTGGCGTATCGTCGCTTGTGGCAGCCACGAATGCGACTCAGACTACCGCAGGCGTCACGCCACAGCCATCAAGTAGCAATGATGTTTATATCTATCAACCTCTCAAAACAACTGATGCTGGTGCGACGTGGACTTTGTGTACTGGAGGTACGGACGAATGCCGTAAGTTTAATATTTACTATTGGCACGAAATTGATAATACTGTTTTGATGGTTCAGAGTAAGAATCAATGAAAAAAATATTTCCCATCACCCAAAAAGATCAGTCAGGTTTTACAATTGTCGAACTCCTCATTACATTGTTTGTTGCGGCAGCCTTTTTAACGTCTGGCTATCAACTGTTCAATCTTGTTATCAAGGATAGTGGTCAGGCTCGAGCGGACTCACGTGCCAGTAGCGTTGCCTACGATTACATGCGTCGTTACTCCACATCCGTCGTGTCACCCTGCGTTGCTTCCACGCCACTTTCGAATGTGTCAACTGGCGTGGCAGGCCTATCAAATGTGACTGTGACTGTTAGCATAACGTGTCCATATAGCGCGACAACGTCCTTGTCTAAGATCGATGTTACCGTGCTCTATAATTCGCCGCAACAAACGATGGAGTATTCAACCTATGTTGCACTTTAGACGAGCATCAAACAGCCATAAGCAACGTGGTTTTACGATCGTTGAGCTGATGGTTGTCGCCCCAGTAGTCATCCTCACAATTGGCGCATTCGTCACTGTTATTATTGGCCTCACGGGTGATGTGCTTGCCTCACGAGCCTCAAACGCAGCATTATTTAACATCCAAGACGGCCTCAATCGTATGGAACAGGATATTAAACTGAGTAGTGGCTTTTTAGCAACAAATAACATCACACCTCAAACGGGCCAAGGCTTTGACAATGGTACTGCCGGATTTAAAAACGTTGATACAACTAATGGAACCATGCTTATCTTGAACAGCATTGCGACCACTGGTAATCCAATCCAAACTGGTACTAATTACGTCTACGCGATTGACCCTCTCAACGCCTGTAATAGCGCTCAGGTTATACAAAACACTCCACAATCTATGAACATTATTTATTTTGTGAAGGCCGGTACGTTATGGCGACGTGTTGTGATGCAACAAAATTATGCTAACACGGCAACCAATTGGTGCGCAGTTCCGTGGCAGCTACCAAGTTGTACGCCTGGCTATGTAGCGTCATTTTGCAAGACACAAGATATACAGATTGTAAGTGGACTTGGCACCAGCGGGTTTAACGTACAATATTATAGCGGTGCAAATAATGGCCTCCAAAATACAACTGCCAGCGACACTAGCGCCTCGGATACGAATAGAGCGGCCGCTCTCGTCCCGTCTACAACAGCAACCATAAGCCTCACAACAAACCAGACAGTTGCGGGAAGAACCGTCGCACAATCTGGCACAATCCGTGCCACTCGTCTCGATATTAATGCATCGTCAATTTACACGCCACCGACTCCAACGATACCAGCGGCACCAGTCGTAACGGCTAGCGTGACGTCACCAACAACGGCAGTATTCACTTGGCCGGTTGTCCCAGGAGCTACTAGTTATACGCTCGACTACAAAATCAACAGCGGTTCGTGGGTCAACGCGGCCAATAGTGGCAATCCCCAGGCGACCACGTTCAGTATCAGTACCCTTCAGAATAATCTCGTGAGCGTGAGGACGAGCGCACACAACTCTGCTGGAACATCAACAGCAACGAGCACTTCAGCAGCATCGATTACTATACCGCTGTGGGCGACACCACTACTACAAAATAATTGGAGTAACTACGGTGGCCCATTTGCTACTGTTGGATACACAAAATTAAGTTCTGGGCTCGTTGTTCTTAAAGGTCTCGTTAAAAGTGGCTCAGGCGTTATCTTTACGCTTCCAGTTGGCTATCGACCCGCAGCCAACCTCTTACTTCAGAATTCGTCCAATAGTGCCGCCGGACGACTCGATATCGGTTCCAGCGGAAGCGTAGGTTTGGCCGTAGGCAATAACGCGTGGTTTTCACTGGATGGTGTCGCCTTTATGCCTAGCGGGACAACCTTTACCTTACTCAGCCCTTTCTCCAATGGTTGGAATAATTACAGCCCAGCCAGTGGTGATACATCCTGGATGCAAGCACAGTACTATCAGGACGCCACCCAAAACGGACGTTTTGAGATAGAGGGTCTGGTGTACGCGGGCACTATAACCGACGGAACGCCAATTGTCGCAATGCCAACAGCACTCGAACCACAGTATTATGAACATGTTTCAAATGATGCCGCCAACACTGGGAGCTTGATTGCTATTAACGGAACAGCCAATAGCTCAACATCAACAATATACGCCAAGGGGGGGCCTAATAATTACACCGGTATACACGCCTTCTCATTCCCTGGAACCTATGCCTCAGGTAGCTGCCCTACGGCAACATCTGGATGGTGTGCATTAACACTCGCTAATAGCTGGATATGGTATGGTTCACCTTTCTCGACGCCACGTTATACAAAGACTTCAGACGGACTTGTACTACTTAAAGGCCTCCTAAGAGCAGGCACAACAACCGGAGGCACTGTCATGGCATCAATGCCATATGGCTACTGTCCAAATCAAGAGCTCTTGCTGGCTGCAGCGGCTAATGGCGCATGGGCACGAATCGATATCAGTGCAGGCACTGCCTCCGGATGTAATGTTCTAGCCGAGGGTAACAGCGCAGCCTGGACATCACTTGATGCGACCGAATACCTCAATGAACAGTATTAAATTGCAGTCACAACACGCTTGTGTTTGTAGCATTCACATAGTATATTAGACTCATAACAACTAATTAGGGGGCTTTAAGACATGGTTCTTAGCAAAATCAACAAATTAAGAAAGGATCGCGGCTTTACTATCGTTGAGCTTTTGATCGTTATCGTCGTGATTGGTATCTTGGCGGCAATCGTAATCGTTGCTTACAGCGGTATTACAGCACGTGCAAACCTACAGAAATCAGTCACAAATGCGACAGCTATGCGTGACGTGGCAGAAGCTTACAACTCCGACAACGGTTACTATCCAGCCATAACTGCCAACTTTGCTTCAGGTAGCACCTCAACTCACCTCCCAACTGGTATTACGGTAGAGATTGGTGGTAATAATAACACTGGGCCGTATGCGGGTATCGCAGCAGCCGTTGCCGCTACAACTCTTACAGTTGACATCTCAACGCCTTCGTTCCTTCTTACAGGAACTGCGGCCAACCCAACTGGTGGAGTTGTCATCTACTGGGACCCAACCCTCCCTACGCCAGGTCTTTCAACGAGTTATATCTACTACGGTGCGGCAACATCAGCCTCATCATTCCTCAAGCCAACTGCTTAGGGAAACAAGAATGAAGAGCTCCCTTGGGGGAGTTCTTCATTCTTGAAGCCTACATTATGGCCTACCTGTTTGTTATTAAAAAGCTCCGCTTAGCGGAGCTTTTTAAATAGAGCCTTCATTAAATATCGCTGGGAAGTGGGAAACCAAGAGCAAAGGTTTTTACTTTGTCGCGAAGTAATTTCAATTTTTCAGGATCATCGCGGTAATCAATCGCCTGCTTCATCCACTGGGCAATCCGTGCCATGTGCTCTTCTTTGAGGCCACGAGTTGTAATAGCTGGCGTGCCAAGACGAATACCACTCGGCTTAAACGGAGGAAGCGGGTCATCTGCAACGCTATTGGCATTGAGCGTCAGACCAATCGCATCCATAGCAACCTCAGCAACCTTACCGTCTACACCAAAGCTCTTATAAACATCAGCTAATATGAGGTGATTACTGGTGCCGCCCGTAACGAGTTGAAAGCCACGTTTTTGAAGCTCACCCGCTAGTACCGAAGCATTCTTCACAATCTGCGCTGCGTACTCTTTAAAACTCGGCTCAAGTGCCTCACCAAACGCAACTGCCTTTGCTGCAATCACGTGCATGTGTGGACCACCCTGCATACCTGGGAAAATAGCACGATCGATAAGTGTTGGAATATTCTCTAATGTTTTCTCCGGTGCCTTCAACGGATTCCCAACGATTCCACGCGAAAGGATCAAGCCACCGCGTGGGCCACGGAGTGTTTTATGTGTCGTTGACGTAATAACATGAAACCCGAAATCAAATGGATTTGCAGCCACACCACCGACGATGAGCCCTGCGATATGTGCCATGTCTGCCATAAGAAGTGCACCAACCTCATTACCAATTTCGGCAAATTTTGCATAATTAAGCTCTCTTGGATATGCGCTAAATCCTGCAATGATAATTTTTGGTTTATGGGTTAATGCCAGTTGTCGGAGTTCCTCGTAGTCAATCTCCCCCGTGCTTATGTCTTTCATCTTATAGCGAATAAAGTTATAAAGATGTGCGCTGCGTGTTACTGGAGCACCGTGTGTGAGATGACCACCGTGCGAGAGATCCATCGCAAGTACTGTGTCGCCTGGCTCAAGCCATGCGCTGTAGACCGCCTCATTGGCTGGTGCGCCCGAATGCGCCTGAACATTAGCATGATCTGCTTTAAACAGTTGCTTGGCACGGTCAATTGCAAGCTGTTCAAGTGGATCAGTGAAGTCCTGACCACCATAATAACGTTTTCCTGGGTAGCCTTCCGAATATTTGTTTGTAAATACACTCCCAAGCGCCGTCAGGACATCTCGACTAACGTAATTCTCACTTGGGATGAGCTCGAGGCCCTCTCTTTCGCGTTTTTCCTCACCTGCAATAAGTGCTGCAATCTTTGTATCTTTCATGACGGATCTCCCCTATTTGTTACGATTATAGCAGTCGAATACAAGATACTCCAAACCTCTTCGGGTTCTGCCAGTCGGTCCGCCCCGCCGACTGTCACCCGCAGTATAGGTTTTACGCTCTCTTCAGACACTACATATAGCGTTGACATTATATCATGAATGGTATAACATTGAATCTATGACAACAGATACGTATAAATCCAAAATCGGTACCCTTATTCAAGAGACACGGCAGTCTCGTGGCATGACCCAAACGCAGCTAGCTAAAGCACTTAATACCAGTCAAAGTGCTATTAATCGCATTGAAAAAGGTGGTCAAAATATCAGCCTTGATATGCTATCACGTATTAGCGACGTACTGTCAAGTCAGCTTGTTATGCTTAACCAATCAGGCAACATCAATTTCCGCGTCGAAGGCGGCCATAAGCTGACAGGTTCCATTGAGGTTAATACCAGCAAGAATGCTGCAGTTGCGCTTCTGTGCGCATCGCTTCTTAATCGTGGTACGACAGTCCTTCGTCATGTTGCTCGTATTGAAGAGGTTAACCGTATCATCGAAGTCTTGAACAGTATTGGTGTAAAAACACGTTGGTTTGGCGAAAATGACCTCGAGATCATTCCCCCTGCTAAATTAAAGCTCGAAAACATGAACCTTGCAGCCGCACGCCGCACTCGCAGCATCATTATGTTCCTTGGCCCACTGCTGCACCGTGAAAAAGCATTTAAAATCCCTTACGCGGGTGGGTGTACACTAGGCGAACGAACCGTCGAGCCTCACCTAAGTGGACTCACGAACTTCGGATTGTCGGTTGATACTATTACTGGCTTTTACGATGCAACCGTACAGGCCCTTAAACCAGAGCGAACGATAGTCCTTTCTGAACGCGGTGACACGGTGACCGAGAATATCCTGATGGCAGCAGCCCTTAACGATGGTGTTACAACGATTCGTAACGCCAGTCCAAACTACATGGTTCAGGATCTTTGTTTCTTTCTTGAAAAGCTTGGCGTTAAGGTTGAAGGCGTTGGAACGACAACCCTCAAGATCCAAGGTGTACGCGATATAAATAAATCAGTTGAATACTGGCCAAGTGAGGATCCTATTGAGGCCATGAGCTTTATTGCCGCTGCGATTGTCACAAAGTCTTCCATTACGATTAAACGTGCACCGATTGAATTCCTCGAAATTGAGCTCAAAACACTTGAAGACATGGGCTTTGAATATGACATGTCTGATGAATACCCAGCTAAAAACGGCAAGACGCGTCTTGTTGATATCATTACAAAAGTATCACCGCTCCGTGCGCCACAAGATAAAATACACCCACTTCCTTTCCCAGGTCTTAATATAGACAACCTACCTTTCTTTGCCGTCATTGCTGCAACAGCTAAGGGTCGGACCCTCATCCATGACTGGGTATACGAAAACCGTGCGATTTACCTACTTGAACTTTCAAAGCTTAATGCCAATATACAATTACTTGACCCGCACCGTGTCTATATTGAAGGCCCGACCAATTGGAAGCCAGCCGAGATCGTCACACCACCAGCACTCCGCCCTGCTGTTGTTATCCTGCTTGGCATGCTAGCTGCCCCAGGTGTCTCAACACTTCGTAACGTCTATTCAATTAGCCGTGGCTATGAAGACCTGGCAGAACGCCTGAATACCCTCGGTGCGCACATTTCAGTTATTCGTGATATTACCGAGTAGGTTTTGTGTCTTCTTCACCCTCAATAGAAATATGGGGGATAATCTTATCAAGCCACTTTGGCAACCACCATGCAGCATTGCCTAGGAGCGTCATGATTGTTGGTACTATAGTCATGCGTACAATAAAAGCGTCCAAAAATACGCCGAGTGCAAGCCCAAAACCAATCGCCTGAACAGTTCCATCACTGTTTGTGATAAAGCCCGCAAAGACGCTCACCATAATGAGTGCTGCAGCAGTTACAACTTTGCTTCCTATACCAAAGCCTGTTATCACAGCCTGCTTTGCATTTTTCGTGTGTAAGTGAACTTCGTGCATACTTGATACCAAGAAGAACTCGTAGTCCATCCCGAGACCAAACAGAACTCCAATGGCAATAATAGGAACGAAGCTGACAATTGGACCAGGCGCGGAAGCGATACCAAGCCATCCCCATTGATAGACTGCAACGAGTGCACCGAACATCGCAAGGACGGAAAGCAGGAATCCAATAGTCGCCTTGATTGGCACCAAAATTGAACGAAACGCTACAATGAGTAAAATAAGCGATAATCCTACAACAACAGCTAAATATTGCGGCAACGCATTTGCTAGCTTTGTATTAATATCACTCTGTAATGCCGTTGCACCTGTTACCGCTAAGCTCATGGTACCGCCGAGTGACTTTTGCTCATCGGAACTTCGAAGTTTTGTAATAAGACTAATTGTCTTCGCGTCAGCTGGTGCCGTATTTGGGATGATCTGAACGACACCCTTCGTACCATCGTCTGTCCCTAAGATTGGGCCAGCCATTTTCACATTGTCGAGTTTCGAAAGTTTCTGTGCAATAGCCTGCAGTTGACTAAACTTAACGTAGGAACTTGCCATCGCATCAACCTGAGCAAGTACTGCCTGCTTTTTTGCAGTCGTTACAGTATTTACTGGAAGCGCTGCAAATTGAGAATCAATCTGAGCTATGAGCGAATTACGAACAGCTGTTTTATCAGCGTCGTTCACTGCAGGTAAGCCTTCAACGACAACGAGAAGCGGACTGTTAAAGCCGACGCCAAAACCTTTCGATAGGAGGTCGTATGCCTGTCGCTGTGTCGTACTCTTAGCGGCGTACTCGTCAGTCGGCAACCCTAGTGTCAGTGAGCGTGCTGGCAGCGCGATTGCACCCATGACAACGACGCCGAGAATCAAGAATACAACCGGACGCTTCACAATCATCGCTCCCCACCTATACCAAATAGATGTACGACTTACCGATTGAACTTCGTGAGGGCCCTTAGCTTGCGCCTCGACAATTTTTCGTCGTGTCTTACCCCAAAAAACCTTGTGTCCTGCCAGACCTAGCAGAGCTGGTACGAGCGTGATTGCGACAAATGCAGCAACGGCAACAGTTGCAGCTCCCGCAAGCCCCATTGTCGACATAAATGGAATATTCACAATCGTCAGCGCAGAAAGTGCAATAACAACAGTTGCGGCTGCAAATATGACTGCGTTTCCTGCAGTGCTTATTGCTTTTGCTGCGGCCAGTTTGTTCTCGTAGCCATCAAGAAGGTATGTTCGGTATTTATTAATAATAAAGAGCGAGTAGTCAATCCCGACGGCCAGCCCAAGCATCACTGCAAGTGTTGGCGTGGTTGAGCCAATCGTAATAAGTTGGCTTAGACTAAAGAGACCCGCCATGCTAACAGCAATCGCAATAACTGCAGTCGCAATTGGCATACCTGCCGAAATGAGCGAGCCGAGAGTAATGACAAGTACAACGAGTGCTAATACAACACCTGCCACTTCGCCGATACCTAGTATCTCACCAGGTGCTTTGTCAATAAGGTCACCGCCCATGGCGACAGTGAGCCCGCTAGCTCTCGCATCACTTACAGCCGTCGCTATAGCGCTCCTTGTTGTCGCTGTAATCGAACCACTTTCCTGAGCAAGTGATACCTGAGAGTAAGCAATGGTGCCGTCTTGGGAAATTTCGTCTGGAACTGAGAATGGATTTGTAACACTGGATACACCGTCAACTTCTTGAACTGTTGATATAAGCTCCGTAATCGAACTGTTATAAGACGTAATTTGTTTGCCGGTCGGTGCCTCATAAACAATTCGTGCCGAACCCTTACCGGTAGCAGGAAACAACTCAGACACTCTATCGAGCGCCTTCTGAGCCTCAGTTCCTGGTATGCTAATCGCTGCGCTCGTTGGCTTAATGTGAGTCGCTGCCAAAAAACCTAGTACAACAAGAATAATGATCCAGCTCAGTAATACTCGCCATTTATACGTATACGCAAAACTACCAAGTCTGTGTAAAAAATTCCCCATGCGTACTCCCTACTTATTTGACATAATTTCTACTACTGACAATTCTAACACTTATTAGTCGTGAGCGTAATGTCAGGGCGTAGCGCTAGCTCATACGTTGAATAATCGAAATAATGGTATCCGCGAGGATTACGACAACAATTATTCCAGCTGCTACGGTTGTCACAATCATTGACATACGCTTTACCACGCGCCTGAAAAAAGGATGTATAACATTTACAAGTAACACCGCAAGTAGCCCAAACCCAACCGAACTATAAAGATCTATCCTGCCCGAAATATTAAACGGATCTCCGCTATAATCCCAAAGTTTTATATGAAATAAAACTTCAATCAGCCAATGTGTTACAAACTCAATAAGGCTTGCAAGAATGGTTGCGACGATAAAGAGAAGCAATGGTTTACGATGAATTTTTTCGAGCAAAAGTATGATGAGAATAGCACCAAAACCATAGATCGGTAAAATCGGTATATGTAAGAATCCATGAATACCATAAAGCTGATGCTCCGTGATAAGCCTATAAAGCATTTCAACGATTGATCCTACGATGCTATAAATGAGAAACAGTACTATATATTGGGCAACAATACATAGTCGCGCCATTATGGATTAGCGCACCGCCTTTTTAACGATGGCGGTGAGCTCAGCTTCGACAGCTTCAGACAAATCAGTTATTGCAAAGTTAACTGGCCACATGTTGCCCTCATCAAGCTTAGCTACGTCGTTAAAACCAAGTGTCATATATCTTTCGCCAAACTTTGCTCCACTACGAAAGAAACAAACTATCTTTTTACCATCATGGTAAGCAGGCATGCCGTACCATGTTCTTGGAAAGAGTTCCGGCGCGTTCGTCGTAATAATAACGTGAAGTCTTCTGCTCACCACACGATCGTGTTCAGGCATAGCTGCGATCGCTGCAAGTACAGCAGCCACGTCTTCAGCTTTTTTATCACTTGCTTTATTAGTCATTATGTTAAGTATAGCAAAAAAGTATGGTACAGCACTTTGGTGAAAGTTAGAACGCGGCTTGTTGCTGAGTAACTTTATATCCCAAGTTCCACGACAACTGGATAGTGATCTGAGGCTTGTTCTGTTTGCGAGTTTTTTACGACCTCATAACTAATTACGCGGTTCGACATATTTTCAGAAATGAATACATAATCAAGTCTTAGCTCTGAATGTGAATTATCTTCATTGGAGTTCGTGGGAACGGTATTGATAGTCTCCGAATTCTTGAGTAGGCCACTATCGACATATCCATTCTGCTCAATAATATCGGTTACCTTATATAAAGGCATTTCACCGTCTGTAAACTTGCTCATTTGTGTGTCATTGAAACTTGAAACAAGGGAGTCTTCTTGATAGTGATCTGTCTCCGCAAGTGAGTTCAAATCGCCCAAGATAATTCGATTATTATAGCCAGCTAATGACGAAAGTATTAATTCAATTTCAGGCAAACGATCCACTTCCGAATAAGGACTCAGGTGTGTACCGACGATAGCGACCTGGCCGATTGATGTACTTACCACCACCCGAATACCCGCACGTACTAGGGGATGAATCTCTTCGATAGAAAGTAACGGGAGTTTTGAATAAATAGCTACATGATAATCACGTTGGCCAGAAGGCGCAAGGTGATAATGCGGCATAGCTATTAAATCCCCAAGAGAGACTAAGCGTTCATTATCATTTAGATCAAACCCATTTGCTTCGTTAATAACAACAATATCCGGGCTCTCATCATTGATTACTTGAGCGATAAGACTGAGCCGCTCTCCTCCTCCATCAAGAATGTTATATGTTATTAACTTCATTCACCTATCATAGCAAACGTTGAGATGTGAGAACCAAGTAATAGGTAAGGCTTCAAAGTGGTCTATTTTGGAGCAAAAAATAGAACCGAATTAACAGTTCTAATTTCATATTTCTCAAAATGGTACAGCATTATCAATGAAGTGAGACTAGAACTTTATAAATAGCCTCTAAATGCCGTCAGGTGTCGTCCAGTCAGTAGCCAGATCAAATCCATTTGGATACCGCGCAACAAAACCACCGGTATCGTAAACCTTTCCTAAGCCTAAACTCGTTTCAACGATGGAACATTTCGGATAGATTGAATAATCTGCCGCGACAATTATATAGCCCTCAGCATCAACTTTTGCTCCATCGGGTCGCACAGAATAATGACCACCCTGCCCACAACTCTCTAGCGCAGTACTCATATTAAGGTCATAGTATGTCTCGCGATGTGAGACGCCCTTACTATCTGTATTGTATTGGGCACTCTTTGCCTTTGTGAGACCGCTGCCATCATTTCGAAAGCCAATAACTTCAATCTGTTCGGTGGGGTTTCTAGTAGTAATACTGGCAATTTCAACCCTTGAAACCTCTACTCCACCTTCGATGTCTAGCTGATACGTAATACTTTGAATACCTTGCATACCTTCGGTCTGAATCACACGATATCCAATTGGCTGGTCCGCATCATATACTATCTTAGTCACAACCGGAATCTCTTGATCAATTGAAACCGTCTGTGCACCCTCTCGCCACACACGTATTTGCATATCCTGTGTGATTGGCGTTGTCTCAGGTACCGATACACGGCCATTTTTGCCTAAGATGATATTTTTTTCTTTTAGCATATCCCCGACTGTTTTTGCTTGTGTGCGGATCTGAGTCTGATTACCGTAGAGATCGAGCGTAATAGGTTTTGCTCGTGTGATAGTGAGTTCCAAACCGGCACCGTCAGTAATAAAATCCGTCAGGGGCTTTAGAGTAGTGGTATCCCCGTCATATATAGTTATTCCTGCGTCACTAGCGATTTGCCCTGCAGTTTGATGCGATGATACTGTCTTGATGCGAACATTACCGTCAACCACTACTACTGGACGAGCGCGGTAAATATTTACATAATAATTAGACGCAACCAGCTTTTCATCAACAGAAGGTTCAACCGTATCACGTGCATCTAGTTCGATATGCTTCGCTTTTAGCGCTTCTCCAACTGTTTTTTCTTTTGCCAGAAACACTTGCTCGGTGCCTCGATCATATAATGTAATGAGGTGCGTGCTTTGATCTTGTGCTAACGCGGAATTACTTAGCCCAAAAATAGATACTGAAATTACAAGAACAAGAATATCAACAAAGCGCCACACCATTTCCTTAATTATAACAGCTGGCATCGGGCATACTTAATGACTAAAGAAATAAACTTGTTATCATATGATAGAAAGGGTATAAATTTGGTACAGCGCACTAATCGCTGTCAGAACTAAACTTCTTCAATAACTCGAGCCAGGTACTCATCGTGAACGTCAGTCTTGCCGTTCGCATTTGAGCAATAAACATCAACATTTTTATGTGACGTGATGCCGTAAAAATGAGTTGCTTCATCGTCGCCTTCATGTTCAACTCTGAATTCATCTTCGATTTCGTATTTACGTTTTAGGTAAGCAGTTAAGGAAACTACGGCATTAAATTGAATTGGGTTATTATCGAGGTCTTCGGAACCAAGCCCCTGAATCTCAATACCAATTGCACTATTGTTCGCACATTTAGCGTGACGTCCATAACTGTTTTCATGCGGCGTAAGCCGATAAATTGTTCCATCTGTAAGTACCGCGAATTGACTTGCTAATTGTCGCTCGGCCCACAGTGATTCTAAAAACTCAATGTCACCTTTGCTGATTGGCTCTTCCCACCAGTGCAGTACGATCGCCGTCGGAATAATGACTTTTTCGGGGTCTATCCAGGGAAGAATATGTTCTTTAATG
This sequence comes from Candidatus Saccharibacteria bacterium UBA6039, assembly GCA_002427805.1. Taxonomy (GTDB): domain Bacteria; phylum Patescibacteriota; class Saccharimonadia; order Saccharimonadales; family Saccharimonadaceae; genus UBA1547. The sequence continues at coordinate 1,898 of DIZB01000023.1, read as the reverse complement.
CTAGGTTCGATCATTATGCAATGTCTCCTTCTTTTCTCATTAAATCTATTTTTGATTCCAGTACAATCTTGGCATATTCATTCAATACAAGGGCGATTGTCACAGTGTCGACGTACCAGCCTTTAGCAGTAAACTTTTGTGATTGTGGGTGAGCAGCAACTGGAGTGATCTCGATATCCCAGGGGCAAAACTTGTACCATTCCATTGTCGCACGTGTCAGTACGAAATTTGTTGCAACAATCACAAGTGATGTTGGATGCCAATTTATTTCTTCCAGCAAGTCAATCGTACGTTTTACATTATCAGGCAGGGTTATCGATTCTTCTTCAAGTATCACGTGGCTACGGGGTATTCCTTTGCTTTCTGCAAATTCGGCCATTCGACTTGCTTCTGATTGAGAGCCTTCTTTATAGTGCGGACTGTTGCCACTGACGATAATCTTTTGTGCAACGTCATTTTTGTATAGTTTAATTGCTCGCTCAATGCGTGCATTCGTTGCAGCGCCAAACACAAAGATCGCATCACTTTTGGTTACTTCGACTTTTGGAATAAGCGCACAGTAAAAAGCTTCGTAAAGTTCTGTCTCGGTTTGGCACTCATCGATAAAGTGTGCCAATTCATTATGATTCTTGTTAATTTTCAGTACCAACTCGTCGAGAGAAAGCTGTTTATATTGTTCAATCCAATTGTCATCGCTATTTGCTAATTTCGAGAGCTGTCGATGTGTATCAAAAATTACATTATGATTTTGAATAAAACCGAAGTGAATTGCTTTGCGCTGGGATTCCTTCGCCAATATGTCAATTAACTCAACCGCAGATGGTAGTTGTGTGCTGTCAGTGCGCGGTGAGTACTGATTGGTCATTCTCTTATAATAACAAAAGACTTCCGAAGAAGTCTTTTAAATAATTTTGGTACGACGTAACATGCCAAGTTAGAACTACTTCTTCTTAATACTCAAACTTAAAGCGTCGTCAAGCTCATCTAACCATTCACTTGCCTTACCCCCACGGGCCTGGATTTCTCTGAGTAATTCTGAATAATCCGAATCACTCACCGTCCCTTCTATTGCGCCCCCTAAAGCCTCAGTATATTCATAATCTAATTCAAGAATGGAGCGTGGGAGACCGTCGAGGCCAAGAGAATCGAATAATTCTAACGATGCGGGCACTATCCGCTTTTTATTTGCACTATCTGCAGTTGCAGTCTGCGTACCGTTTAATTCATCGAGTACGCGCAGTGTCTTCCTCCCAATAGCAAGTGGCAATTCAAGAATCCGCTGTAGACTTTTGTAATGATCAGGTCCTTCGGACGTAAATCCAGTACCGACACTCCTTTTCTTATGCCTAATATAAGAAAGTAGGTGTGTTGCTGGTCCATAATTTGCAAAGTGAATATACTCTGCCGGGTCTTCACCATAAACAAGACGGGCTGGTCCTGTTAAATGACTCCCGAAATATTGGTCAATTTCATGTGCGCCCGAAGACAATCGTGAGCGTGGATGCACAATTGCACTCATGTCTATACGTCCCTCGGGGTTAGACGCTTTCAGAATCCGCGCTATCGCATCGAGACTTTGAGGTGAATGATCATACGGAACTATCAAACAATCAAAATCACTCCGTAAGTTGTACGCTTTAATGGCTACAGATCCGTAGATTAATGCTCCGTCTACATTCTCTGCTTCAATTTCGTCATTCACCGTTTGTTCAAAGTGATCGATGGCATATTCAAAATCATCTAGTGAAGGTATGTTATCTTCATAGCCGTGAACTTGTTCAGTACTAAAAACGCGTCCCATATGAATTAAGTATCTTCATATTTAGACGCAAAGCAAGCATAACTATCTTGGTACAGTACTTTGGTGAAAGTTAGACCTAGACTCTAATCCAAATCGC
>DIZB01000030.1 GCA_002427805.1 Candidatus Saccharibacteria bacterium UBA6039 | reverse complement strand
TGCGATTTGGATTAGAGTCTAGGATGGAGGTCGTGCATTGGCTATGAGTCGGTGTCAAAGAGCCAAAGTGGAATATTATTTGCCTGTAACTCGTGAACAAATGACTTAAAAACGGAGGTGTACTGACTTAAGCTCGCCTGACCTGTTGGCCAATAGGACCAATTAATTGCCTCGTTAACCGTCGATTTATCCTGGGCAAACAAATGAAGGCTCACCTGAAATCCCTGTTTCTGAAGCGTTTGTAGTTGTGTGATTGTTTCAAGAAGTAACTGCTGGCGCCTTGCTGGAGTAACTACCACTTGTTCACCGGCTTTACCCGCATAGCTCATGCTAAAGGTGCCTGTATTTAACCAGATTTTGTTTACATTGAGATTACGTGCTGCCTGTGCAGCAAGATCAACTCTGAGATAATTTTGAGGCTCACCATTGGTTGCCCAACCTGGCTGGTTAGCTGGTGGCACCCAGGGAAAGCCTTGTAGGCCAAAACTATCGAGTAGTCCCGTAGGCATGTTTTGTACATACGGAAGCAAGCTCACTTGCGTGCCATTGCTCCAAGTTGAAACACTAGGATACGTCATGCTATCGAGCAGGATCGAGGCTTTACTCGATGGGAAATATTTCTTTTGATATGTCACTGTTTTTACGACACTAGACGTAAAAACAGTCGGATCAACACTTGTCCATACAGGAATGTTACCTTCAGGAAACGGCACCCATGTGCCCATCATCGAGTCTGTTATCCCGCTCGCCCTAATGGCGGAAAAATATGCATCGAGCATCGCGTCATAAGCTCCTGAATTATAGGTATTCATATCAATCAAACCACCCTGTTCAGTAGTTGGTTCAAGAAATACAAGTGCAGATATACCATGCACCGCAAACTCTTTCAGCTGCGCAATTACATCACTTGAATAAGATTGCGCTTGGGCAGCGGTTGTCGGAATTGGCGTAAAAAAAGATAGCGTATTCACAATTCCGCTTGCACAGACTTGATCGTACTGCGCAAGTTTACGTAATTCAGATGAAGCTGCATTCAAAAGCCCACTAGGGGCAGCAGTCGACGACTTACAGTCAGTTGATGTGTTACTCTGTGATAACGAACTCGACACTGGCTGAGCTACAGCATTCGTCTTGCTAACAGCGAGCGAAGAGCCTGACGTTCCAAGTTTACCTGATAATACAGTTGTGATTGGCGTGTCCTTTTGTTGCGTTTCTGGTGACCGAACGTTGATAGCGAGTGAAAATGGTGCAACCAAAAGCGTCAAAGCGCCAATTACCCAAATAGCTACCCCTACCTGCCTACTTCTCCAGCCTTTTGGCTTCTTAATAACCAATGTCATTAAGTTAATTATACTATAATATAGCTACCTCGAAAAGTTGAGTATATAGCTTATGCTACTTTTCGACCAGTAATTGCCTTCCAAATACTAATTGCGATAACCGCGCCAAATACTGCTACCACGAAACTCCATAAGTTGAATCCGGTGACGCCATTCGCACCAAAAAGACCGAAAACAAAGCCGCCGATAAACGCGCCTATAATTCCAGCTACAATGTTACCGAGCAACCCTTGGCGTCCATTCGTCCCCGCAATCATTGACGCTACCCATCCCGCAAGTCCACCTAGTATTATCCATCCGATGATTCCCATATAGTTCCTCCTCTTCGGTTATAGTTGTACTTTCTATTATACGCCCACTTAATGCTTACTTTTGCTATAGTGAGGTTATGCAGTATTTCTATATAAGTATCGTCTCAGTTGTAGCGGTCCTTGTGGGCCTTGCGGTAGTAATGGTCATGACGCGCTTACAGTTTCCTGCTACTTGGATCCGTAAGTTATCTCATCTTGGATCAATGGCTCTCATCATTATTGGTGCATTTATATTTGATTACAAAGTATTTATTGCTGTGGGGATTGTGTTTGCCGTTTTGCTTCTTCTTGTTAAGTTACTGCACCCACCGAAAGCCCTAAAAGGACTCGAGGCACGTGAATCATACGGCGAAATTTTATTCTTTGTTGGCGTGAGCCTTACGGCTCTTCTTGCAAATTCGACGCTTCACTTTGTAATCCCTATCGCAATCCTCGGCCTGGCAGATACTGCAGCATATATCGTGGGACGCTCGATAAAATCACGCCAACTTATTTTTTCAAAAACGCTGGCTGGTTCACTTGCATTCGTTATTGTTGCCTTCCTGCTATTCCTTATAGTTGCGCCGTGGCCACTCGCACTGCTTGGTGCATACATAACTGGTCTTGCTGAGCTTGTCGGACTTCGCGGCAGTGACAATATTACGGTACCCGTCGTAGCGGCCCTGCTTTTAACACTCACCTAAAAAATAAAGCCGGAAAAACCGGCTTTATTTAGTTGTTTTAAGTTTTACTTTTTGGTTTCTTTTTCGTCGACGACTTCACCTTCAACAGGTTCGTCAGTTTTTGCTTCGCCGTCTTCAGAGGCAGGTGCTTCCTCTTTGGCTGCGGCTTCGTACATCTTAGCGCCGATTGGCATAATGGCGTCGTTAAGGGCCTTTGCGGCAGCTTCTAGCTCATCCTTATCTTCACTATCTTTATGCTTCTTCGCTTCTTCAACAGCATCAGTGATAACTTTCTTATCTTCATCACTAATCTTGTCTTTGAATTCGTCTGGCATTTTTTCTGCTTGGTAGATTGCACTCTCGAGGCCATTACGAGCATCAATTGCTTCGCGCTTTTTCTTGTCTTCATCTGCATGTGCTTCAGCGTCTTTTGCTGCCTTCTCAATTTCGTCCTTCGAAAGGTTACCGCTATTTGAAATAGTAATACTCTGCTCTTTACCAGTTCCCTTATCTTTTGCAGTCACGTTAAGGATGCCGTTGGCATCGATGTTAAACGTTACTTCAATTTGTGGCACGCCACGAGGAGCTGGCGCAATACCATCTAGTGAGAACCGTCCGAGTGACTTGTTGTCAGCTGCAAGCTCACGCTCACCCTGGGTCACGTGGATCTCAACCTGAGGCTGATTATCAACAGCAGTGCTAAATGTCTCGCTCTTAGAGGTCGGGACAGTCGTATTACGCTCGATAAGCTTAGTTGCAACACCACCCATCGTTTCGATACCGAGTGATAGTGGCGTGACATCAAGCAGAAGAACGTCTTTCACATCACCAGCAAGAACTCCACCTTGAATTGCAGCACCAATTGCCACAACTTCGTCTGGGTTGACACCCTTGAGTGGGTCTTTGCCAAACAGTGCTTTTACTTTTTCAACAACCGCTGGCATACGAGTCATACCACCAACAAGTACGATCTCATCAATCTCACTTGCTTTAAGACCTGCGTCTTTGAGTGCCTTTTCAACTGGACCAGCTACGCGATCAATAAGATCTGCAACGAGCTCTTCAAGCTTTGAACGAGTTAGTTTGTACTCGAAGTGCTTTGGACCATCAGCGTCAGCTGTCAGGAATGGCAAGTTAATCTCTGTTTCGTTTGTGCTTGAAAGCTCTTTCTTGGCTTTTTCGGCTTCGTCTTTGAGGCGCTGAAGAGCTGCTTTATCAGCCTTCAGGTCAATCCCTTCGTTTTGCTTAAAGACATCAAGGAAGTGATTAACGATACGGTTGTCGAAGTCTTCGCCACCAAGATGTGTGTCACCATTGGTGCTCTTTACTTCAAATACGCCGTCGCCAAGTTCAAGAACAGACACGTCGAACGTTCCACCACCAAGGTCGAAGACAGCGATCTTTTCGTCTTTCTTACTATCGAGGCCGTAGGCAAGGGCCGCTGCAGTTGGCTCGTTGATAATACGTTTTACTTCAAGTCCGGCAATTTTACCAGCGTCTTTCGTTGCCTGGCGCTGAGAGTCGTCAAAGTAAGCAGGAACCGTAATCACTGCTTCAGTGACTTTTTCGCCTAAGAAAGCTTCAGCATCTGCCTTAATCTTACTCAAGATAAAGGCGCTAATCTCCTCTGGAGAGTAGTCTTTGTCACCGAGACGAACTGCTACGCCGTCACCTTTCTTCACAATTTCGTATGGGACGATGTCGATGTCTTTTTGAACTTCGTGATCGCTAAACTTACGGCCAATCAAACGCTTCACACCATAAATAGTGTTCTTGGCATTTGTCACACGCTGACGCTGCGCGACTTGGCCTACCAAACGTTCGCCTGTCTTATTGATAGCCACAACACTTGGTGTCGTACGGTTACCTTCGGCGTTTGCGATGATCTCTGGTTTACCCGCCACCATGTAGGCAACGGCACTGTTTGTTGTTCCAAGGTCAATTCCAATAATTCTACCCATATTATTTTGCTCCTATCCGTATTAAATATATCAAAGATTCTGTATCTATTTTAGCACTCTAAGTACTAGATTGCCAATATATTTAGTATATAAAACTGGCACTCTCATGTCAAGAGTGCCAATTAATCCTGTCGGGAATAGGGAAGTCTACTTTTTGGTCACTTTTACCATGGCATGTCGGATTGGATGACCACCTAGCGTGTAGCCTGCCTGCATCTCTTCGGCAATAACCTCGTGTTCGCCTGTTGCATCTTCGTCAAACTGGATCGCTTCGTGAAGTTCAGGGTTAAATGCAACACCAGGTGTGGCATCAATACGCTTTAAGTTAAGGCCCTCAAGTGACTTTTCGAGGTGTTTCACGAGCCCAACGACACTTTGTGCCCACGTATTATCTTTAAGATCTTCAGGCATGTAGGCGATGGCACGCTCAATATTATCAATAACCGGAAGTAATTTTAAAATTGCGCTTGTCTGACCCGACTCGCGTGCTGCATTTTTTTCAGCTTCTACTCTTTTGCGATAATTTTCGAAATCTGCACGGTTACGCTGCAGATCATTTGTTACCTCTGCAACTGCTGCTTCAAATTCAAGCTCTTTTTTGGTCTTTGGTTTATCTGCCATATTATAATACCTCCTCTAACATTGCTCCGGCGTGACGTACAAGCTTCATGACCTTGGCATAGCTTTGGCGGGTTGAGCCAAGCACGCCAATGTAGCTACGGTCACTATATGGTGAACGGAACCGACTAATAATAAGACTTGCGCCACTACTTTTACCAATCGGGTTCTCGGCACCAATATAGACATTCAATGGTTCATTCGGTGCAGCTTCACGGAGCCATGGCTCAAGGTTATCAAGCAGCCGTGCGACGGCTTGTGCGTGGTCAGTACCAGCAAACTCAGGTTGAGAAAATAAGTTTCCAATACCGCTTAGGTAGAGTTCGTCGCCAATCGTTGCAAGACCAAGGTTATGTGTCAAATCAACTAAGCTATCGACAGCGCTACGAATTGCTCGATCAGCTCTATCGGTTTGATTGCCAACACGTGCCTCAATCGCTCTCGCACTGCGATCAAGTAGTAAGCTTTGTGGTTCATTGGCGTGAGCTTCATTAAGCGTATTCACGTACAGGCGGTAGCCTGCGTCGGTAGGAACACGGCCAGCACTGGTGTGTGGCTGTGCAATCAAACCCATCTCCTCAAGTCGTGCCATTTCGCTACGAATCGTTGCACTCGAAACCCCAAAAAGCTTGGCAAGCATCACACTACCAACAGGTGCAGCAATTTCTGCGTGTTGCTCAATAATAGCGGCCAATATTTGCATTTGACGGTCTGTCATGTGCTTATTGTAGCCCGTTTTGGCACTCGATGTCAATGAGTGCTAAGATGCTTTGATTTCTTCAAGCAGATGCAAAGCAACCTCTCGTGCGCGCTCATCGCCACTACTTGGTTCATCTTTTTCGTGGCGTGCAAGCTTATCAATCGCCTTAGCGGCACGATCAATCTCATCGTTAATCAGAAAATGTAAATAAGGAATAGCGAGCGCACGTTCAAGTTCATCAATCGTGATGTCTCTACGATAGGCCCATTCCTTCTCGATTGCCTCACTCGACCCGTAACGATTCACAAAACGACTCCGCCATGTTGCATAATCAGGTGGAACAATAAATATCGCCGTAATACTATCGTCTGCAATACGACGAAGGTTAATCAAACCATTAATATCGATGTCGCCGAGAGCAGTTTTATGCTGATTTGCTACTTTTTTAAATTCTTCAACACTCGTACCATAGATATTCTCACCAAATTGGTTCACTTCAACCATTTTGTGATTTTCTATTAGTTCACGCATGTCATCTTGGCTAGTGAAATAGTATTCGATACCATTTCGTTCCATAATGCCATTGTTCTCTCGTGGTAACCGCGTTGTATTACTTGTGATCAAGTGATACAGAGAAGATTCCAGAAGCTTTGAATGTAGCGCACCTTTTCCGGCCGAAATAATCCCACAAAGCATTACGATACGTGTTGCACGAACAGTTTCGATGCCAGCTTGGTCTGGCGTATAGTCTTCTACAAGTTGTTTCATTGGCTTCGACATTTCCATCATTATACCATTTTGCACGTATTACAAAAGCATGGCGGTATCATCTTAGATTGCACTTGTAAAAGGAGTGTATTTTGCTTATATTTATAGATAGTATAACTGCGAGAAAGAGGGAGTATATGGGATTAGGTAAGCTAGAGATCATTGGGCTCATTGTATTGGTGATTGTACTACTGTTTGTTGGAGCAAAAAAGCTTCCAGAATTAGCACGTGGTATTGGTCAGTCAGCTAACGAGCTGAAAAAAGGTTTTCGTGGAGACGAAGAGCCAGTTGCTGAGGCGAAACCAGCAAAAAAGACAGCAAAAAAATCTTAACTAGGGTGTAGATACGGGTGAAGCGATCAAAGAAACAGTCGCCTCAAGCGACAAAACTAATTGATCACGTGAAAGAACTGCAGAAGCGTCTTCTTGTTTCCGTTGTTGTTCTTTTAGTGGTGGGCATTGGGGTCTATAACTTCTACGGCCCCATTTTAGAGTTTCTCCGCTCGCCTCTTGGAACCCCACTTTACTACACCACCCCTGGTGGTAGCTTTGCTTTCGTGATGAAGATTTGTTTCATGGGGGCGCTCGCAATTAGTATCCCTGTCCTTATTTATAACCTTATTATGTTCGTACGTCCTGCCTTTGAGGCGGCTCTTCCTAAGAGGCGAGTTGTCCTTATGACACTTGCCTCTTCAGTCCTTGCATTTGCTGGCGCAGCCTTCGCATTCTTCCTCATCGTTCCAGGATCTCTTCATTTCTTTGCAGGTTTTGGGCAAAGTGGCCTCAGTGCACTCATTAGTGCCGATAGCTACCTTAACTTTGTTACAAACGTTATTATCACCTTCATTATCGTCTTCCAGCTGCCTCTGCTTATATCGTTTATCGATAAAGTGAAGCCGCTCAAGCCACAGAAGCTATTCAAGATGGAGAAATGGGTGATACTTGGTAGCCTCGTTATCGCCCTCGTTGTACCATTCGCCTTTGACGCGACAACGAGTTTGTTTATCGCTGCTCCAATTGTTGTTCTTTACAATGTATCAATTGTTGTCGTCCTTGCTCAGCATGCACGTGCTCGGCGAATTGAGCGAGTGCTCGAACGAAAACGCAATGTCGTATCGGCCATTCCGTCTTCGAGCTTAGCACTTGAAGCAATATCATATGAAGACTTCGTTGACGAACCCGCACCAACGCCTAGTCTCTTTGAGCCGCTCCCAACGTTTACAGAGCCTCAGAGCGTCGTCACCTCACCGTTCACCAAAGGTCCAGTTATGGACGTAAAGCCTCGTCGCAGCCGTCCTGAACAGGTACAGCCTGCAGCCTGGGTACACCGCGTGGCTGATCCTGTTGCACTTGATCCTCGTGCCCGCATTATCTCAGATGTCGCTAGGCGTCAGACAATATAGACTTAATCTCTTTTGAGCATGACAGTAAATGCTTCAGACGGAATATCAACTTTACCAAAACGTTTCATACGCTTTTTACCTTTTGCCTGTTTAGCAAGCACTTTTTTCTTACGAGTCACATCACCACCGTATAGCCCAGTCGTTACGTCTTTACGGTAGGCCGACACATCCGCACGAGCTATAAACTTACCACCAATAGCCGCCTGAATGGCAACTTGGAAGTTTTGCCGAGGAATCACGTCTTTTAGTTTATCGACGATTTCACGCCCAAGTCGCTGACTCTCACTACGGTGTGCCATCACGCTCAGCGCATCAATCATACCGCCAGCAACGTAGAAATCAATGCGTACAAGGTCCTCTGGACGGTAGGTATCAAGCTCATAATTAAATGACCCGTAGCCGCTGGTAACAGATTTTAGCTGATCGTAAAAATCTGTTAAAAGATTGGCGAGTGGCGCTTCAAAACTAATCAGTGCTCGCTCATCGATGTAGCTTAGGTTACTTTGCAGGCCACGCTTATTGATAATGAGTTGGATCACGGCACCAATATAGGTTTGAGGAACAATAATTTCGCCCTTAATCCACGGCTCACGGATTTCTTTTATTTTCGTCACGTCTGGTAATTCGCTCGCACTCTTAATATCGAGCTCATCGCCAGTCGTTAGATGCACTTGGTAGTCGGTCGACGGATTGGTGACCACAAGATCAAGGTTATACTCACGCTCAAGTCGCTCGCGAATGATATCCATATGTAGTAGCCCCAAAAAGCCGATGCGCACACCAAAGCCAAGGACTGGTGAATTCTCAGGCTCAAACTGAAGCGCTGAATCGCTCAAACTTAGTTTTTCAATTGCATCTTTAAGATCTTGATAGTCATCATTACTCACTGGAAAGAATCCGGCATACACAAATGGTTTCACGAGTTTATAGCCAGGAAGCTGCGAGTCAGTATGTGATCGTTTGGTTGTAACGGTATCTCCCACGCGTGCATCACGCGTTGTACGCAGGTTGGTGACGACGTAGCCAATTTCGCCTGTCGTGAGCTCGCTACCCGCTTGCATTGAAGGACTGAGCGACCCAACTTCAAGCGCAAGCCCACTCGCACCTGTCGCCATCATTTCAATTGTGTCACCTTTTTTAATGGATCCGTCAACAAGGCGTGTATATAAGATAACTCCCCTATAATCATCGTAGTAACTATCAAAAATAAGTGCCCTGGTTGCTTCGGTTTCACTGCCACGTGGCGGTGCAACACGCTCAACAACTGCATCAAGAACGTCGAGAACGCCCTCACCTGTCTTGGCGCTGATCTTTAAAATATCGTCTTCTGTACACCCAAGAAGATTAATCACTTCAAGACTGACGCGAGCTACATCTGCTGCGGGAAGATCTATTTTATTAAGCACCGGAATAATAGTGAGATTCGCCGCAAGTGCTAAATAGACGTTAGCAAGTGTTTGTGCCTGGATCCCCTGGCTAGCATCAACCACAAGAATGGCGCCCTCGCAGGCTTCAAGTGATCGACTGACTTCGTAACTGAAATCAACGTGCCCTGGTGTATCAATCAGGTTGAGGTCATGGTCTTTATAACTCATGCGCACAGGAGCAAGTTTAATCGTAATGCCTTTTTCGCGTTCCAGATCCATACTGTCAAGCAGTTGAGCCTTCATGTCGCGTTTTTGAACAGTGCCAGTCAGCTCTAGCATGCGATCAGCGAGCGTCGATTTACCATGATCGATGTGCGCAATAATACAAAAGTTACGGATGCGAGCTTGGTTCACTGTGGACGCGCCCTAAAGAACAGAATTTTACGAAGACGGTTTAGTACTGGATGCACTTCGTCTACCTTCATCATGTAACTAAACACGAAGTACGCTGCACCACTAATGATCGAGACGAGCGCAAACTTTGGTACAGTCGCAAGCAGGCTCTGGTCACTCACGTTGAATGGAAATGTAAGAACTGTGATGTACGTAATAATCGTCATCAACCCTGCAGCGCTCGTCATCTTGGCAATCGCACGAAGGAAGGGAAGGTCAAACAGACCCTTGATACGCTTTGACATGAGGTAAAACAAAATAGCGACTTCAACAATTGATACGATAGCCGTTGCCCAGGCAAGCCCATAGACACCGAGTCCCATAATGAGCGTAAACCATACAGCCAGCGTAATGTTAAGCCCAATCGTGAAGATTGAGACAAATAACGGCGTCCGAGTGTCTTGCTGTGCATAAAAACTTCGCGCTGAAATATGGTAAATCGAGCGGAACAAAATAGCGATAGCTAGGATGCCGAAGATACTCGCAATCACCGTATCACCACCGTTGACGAGGAAGCTCACGAGGTAGCCTCGTCCGAAAAAGGCAATCACGGTCGCTGGCAGTGCCAACCAAATGATGACTCGAAGAACTGCCTGAAGCTCCGTCTTAAAGAGATCTGGCCTGCCCTCCCCAAGTCGTTCTGCCATCTTAGGAAAGGCTGCAGTACTAATAGCAACGCCAATAAGGTTAATTGGTACATAGGATAGTGTTGTTGCCTGCTGGTAGGCACGAATGCTTCCGGCAACCAGACGAGATGCTAGGTTTGTTTCAACGATACTATTCACATAATCGATCCCCTGATCGAGTGACCTGGCAGGGAGTAAGGTCAACACTTTTCTAAAGCCTTTGTTTTTCCAATAGATCTTAAATCGATAATCAAACCCAATGCCAAACAGCCCGATACTACTCACGATGAGTTGTAAAATGGATCCGAGGACCACACCGAGGGCAACTCCCATAATACCTCCCTCAAATACCTGCCAACCAAAGATGTTAATACCGTTGGTAAAGAACAGCGTCCCAATGATGATACCAATGTTGTAAACTGTTGGCGCGAGTGCAAAGAACGCAAACCGACCAATAGCCTGTTGCATACTCGCAACCACGGTAGCTACCGCAAACAAGAATGGGTTAATGGCGATAACGCGCATCATACTCACCGCCAGCGCACGACTTGCCTCGTCAAGTCCTGGACCAACCACGTAGTGAACAAGTGGCTCAGCAAAAATGATAATCAAGACGCTGGCTATGAGCGTAATAATCGCCATAAAGTTTACAAGACTGGTCGAAAGCTCCCAGGCTGAACGCTTATTGCCGGATGATAATCGCTGACTAAAGATCGGAATAAATGTAACACTCAGTGCGCCTGACACCAGAATAAAGAACATGAAATCAGGAATCGTAAATGCCACCGTATAGGCATCGATACCTGTTTGGTAGGTATGAAGATAGAGTCCGTTTAGCTGGCGATCACGGATAAACCCAAGCACACCAGACAGGAGCGTTGAACCAGCCAGTAGACCTGCCGCTAGTTGTAGCGGAAGGCGTTTATTTGCTCGGGTAACTGTGCTTTTTATGCGTCCCATAGTAGTCGCGCGCCGGTGCTAGTAAAGCAGGGCCTCCTTGGGAAGTATAGCTCCCTTTAGGAGTGCAAGTACGCGAGTTTCATCGAGGGTTTCTTCTTCAAGCAGTGCTTTTGCGAGAATATCAAGGCTCTTGCGGTTGTGCGTCAGAACAACCTCAGCACGCTTAGACGCTTCCTTCACAAGCCCTGCGACCTCGAGGTCAATCTCTTTTGCGGTGTCGTCACTATATGGACGTTCATGCGTCATCTTGTCGAACACCATGCCGCCGTTATCATCATGGAAGACTTGATCACGTAGCTTGGTTCCCATTCCCTGTTCAATAATCATGTCGCGGGCAATTTCGGTTGCCTTACGAAGGTCAGAGCCTGCACCTGTCGTAATACCATCAGCACCATAGACGATCTTCTCAGCTACACGGCCGCCCATGGCACGTGCCAAGATATCCTTAAACTCATAGATATTCGTGTATGTCGTATCTTCAGGAGGCAAGAACCATGTCACGCCGCCAGTACCACCGCGTGGAATAATGGTTACCTTATGAACAGGATCGCTATCGGGGAGCAGATGCCCAACAAGTGCATGCCCAGCCTCGTGATAGGCAGTTGTCTCTTTGTCTTTCTGGCTCATGATCATGCTCTTACGTTCTGGACCAATCGCAACTTTTTCAAAGGCTTCAGTTAAGTCTTTATCTGTAATCTTCTTGGCATTACGACGAGCTGCCACAATAGCCGCTTCGTTCGCCATGTTAGCAAGATCAGCACCAGATGAGCCAGCAGTTTTTGCAGCTAGTGCATCGAGATTAACCGTGTCGTCAATTGGTTTTTTCTTGAAGTGTACCTTGAGGATTGCTTCGCGGTCTTTACGCTCTGGAAGCATAATGTTTGTCCGACGGTCGAAACGTCCCGGACGAAGGAGGGCTGGATCAAGTACATCCGCACGGTTGGTAGCAGCAAGCACAATAACGTTAGCTCCTGTTTCAAAACCATCCATCTCAACTAAAATCTGATTGAGGGTCTGCTCACGTTCATCGTGACCACCACCCATACCACTCCCACGCTTACGACCAACGGCATCAATCTCATCAATAAAGATAATCGCTGGCGCATTTTTCTTTGCCTTTGCGAATAAGTCACGTACGCGACTTGCTCCAACACCGACAAACATTTCAACGAATTCGGAACCAGAAATCGAGAAGAATGGCACATTTGCCTCACCTGCAACTGCACGAGCAAGCATCGTTTTACCTGTGCCTGGGTTACCGACGAGCAGGACTCCCTTAGGAATCTTCGCTCCAAGTGCTTCATACTTCTTCGGATGCTTCAGGAAATCAACCACTTCTTCGAGGTCTTGCTTGGCAGATTCATTGCCAGCAATATCATCGAAAAGGACCTTTGTTTTATCAAGGCCATATAGCTTTGCTTTTGACTTGCCAAAACCAAGGGCTTGGTTATTTTGGCCTTGTGCTTGGCGCATCATAAACATGAAAAATCCAGCAATAAGAAGCACTGGGATGATGATAATCGCCAGGTTCCAAACAGTGTCACCAGTGGTTGATGGCGATGTAATCTTGACCTCTACCTTGGCGTCTTTGTTAAGACCTTGGTCATAAATACTACTTGAGGCCTCCTTGGTTGAGTCTTCAGTTGGCTTATCACTGCCTTTGGGCGTCACCTTAACATCTGTTCCTGTAATCTCAAGTTTTGTGATTTCGCCAGCATTTGCGCGTGCAATCACATCCGAAATCGAGACAGTTTTTAGTGCATCTCGCGGCGTTGCAACTGCAACGATTGCAATGATAATAAATACTAAAATCACCCAGAATAAACTGAGTCTTAGAAGATTAGTCGGTTTTTTGTTGGGCACGGGTAATTTGGTTGCCATAAAGAAGTATCGTTCCTTTCGGTCTATGGTTTGAGGGCTTTTCTACTGCTTCTATTTTATCAGTTCTACTTTGAAATTACGAGAGGTGAAACGCAGACTCACCCCACTGCCCGCCTGATAGCTTGTGCCTGCTTTGGCCGTCTTAATCGCAATGACTGCCCGCTCGGCCTGTGGCCGTGTGAGGTTGCCCCGGACTACGTAGCGTAAGCATTCAATCGCAACCGCATGATCTACATGAGAGAAAAAATAGCGACTATAGGTTGGGCCACTGCCAACAAGACTCTCAAGTTCACTTTTAATATGGCGCTTGAGATCTACCTGATGTGCTCTTAGAGCAAGGATTTGACGTTTTGTATCATCAGTAAGCGCATTCGTTTTACGGCGGATACGATTACGGAGATATGCGTCACTCGCGTTGGTGCTATCCTCATGCCACGCAAGATGATGACGCTGCGCGTACTCTACGATCTCTCGTTTACTCATATCAAGCAGTGGCCGTATGACATCAGAATCAAGGACCGCAAGACCGCGCCAACCTGTACCACGGGTGAGATTAATCGCAACTGTCTCAACTGCATCATCAGCATGATGGGCTGTCACAATAGCCGCATCGTATTTTTTTGCGAGCGAATGTAAAAATTCATAGCGTCTTATGCGCGCCATGTCTTCGCTGGCAGCTTGGCCTAAGTCTTCACGTTTCGTCTCAAAGATTACCCCATAGTGCTCCGCTAATCGGCGTACAAAAAATGCATCCTCACGCGAATCATCGCGAATGCCATGATCAAAATGCGCAACAATGAGCTGTTCCGGTATTTTTTCTGTAAGCATATGAAGAAGCGTCACAGAATCAACCCCGCCACTAACAGCAACGACGTATTTTCTTGGACCTGTCATTATCCCATGCGACGTGCTATCAACACGCCTACCCAGATACCAAATATGCCACCAATCGTGCCAGTGAGGATGCTCCACCCGCCTAACAGGTCGGTATCACCCCATAAAAACGGGACGTAGCCGCCTGCAATACTAAATACCGTTGCAGAGATAATGAGAACTGTTTTATTCATACCTACTATTATAGCGCGGCGATTTTGTTTTTTTGGCTACTCATGTACTTCTTACGCCCCAGCAGGAGGTGTCTCATCGCAACTTGTGATATTCGAGATCGTATATGAGTGTTTATAGTAATCTTGCGTGATGTCATAACTACCTCCACTTTTGCCACCAACTACGTTATCATTGCAGGTATAAAATTGCGTTGATGTAGCCGTTTGAAATGGTCGAAAGCCAAGCCTGCGGTAATAGGATGTGGCCGTAGACGGCGTCGATAGCATGTTCCACTCCGAGAGGACATAGTCTTTACCGTTACTTGCATATAAGTAACACCCCGGAGTACCACCGACACCCACCTGTGTGCCAGTATTCGGCGTACTTTGTGGCAACGAACTCATACCGGGAATCCAATCAGTTTGCGCCGAACCACTAAAACAGCTCGCATCGCTATAGACGTCAATCGATTTCCAGTCGGCAACTGAGTTATTTGTTGTCACTGGGTAAAGCCCATTATGTTGCTTGGCATATAGTTCTAATATGCCTTCGACTTTTCCGACGTCATCAAGTCGAGCCACATTCACAGCATGCTGTTGAACGCCATTATAGGAGACGACAACTATTGTCACTAAGATAGCAGTAACTACTATCACAATCAGTACTTCAACAATCGTGAAACCTATCTGCCATCGTAGTCTTCGTACGAGAGTCCTGAGTATCTGACGTATCATCTTATTAGTATAAGCGTCTTGATAGCACACTACAAATAGCGCGTGCTACCAAATGGAATCTTGGTATGCACATAGATACCCGTGCCAAGTGTATCGGCCGAATGAAGCGTCCGCTCGCCATATCGTTTATTAATGTCATCGATTGCTCCAGCAATGTGATGTTCACGAACAATTGTATCTTCAAACAGGCTCAGTTGGCTCTCGCCCATTGGTTGCAATTCATAACAGTGCAACCCTATCTCACGCAGGTTTGTTGGTGCCTGTACAAATAACTGACGAGCAAGCGTGTAAATTGTTTGGTTCGTATAAAAGGCCGACGGCGCCATAAAACTCGCGTGCCAGTATTGTCTATCCCTTGTTTTGGCATACACATATATGCCGCGAGCAGCCTTATCTTGCATACGCATACGCGACCCGACAGACTCCGATAAATGATGAAGACGCTGCAAGATCTGCCCAAAAGACAGGTCAAAACGCTCCAAAACATATTGCCGACCCACCCGCTTGACATCAGATTCTCTATCATCGACTTCGAAGCCGCGTAACCTTTGGTACCAATGCGATCCAACAATACTTTTAAAAACCACTTTTTGGAGTGCCTCCTCTTCCGCATCAAGAAACTGTAGGGGAGTATAAATCCCTACTGCGTTGAGCCTCGCTTCATTGTGTCGTGCAATTCCTGTCAGATCAGTCAGTTTCAGCGTTTTATATACGTCACGCAGATTATGAGCGTTAATCTCATCAAGGCCGTCTGGTTTATGAAGGCTGGCGGCAGTCTTCGCAAGAAATCGATTGGTGCTAATGCCCACGTTACAACGCATCCACACACCAATTTCGTCTTTGAGGCGCTGTTTTATCTCTTGCCCAATATCTTGCAGGTCTCGACCGACCATCGCAGCCGTGCTGTCATGAAAATCGATTATCCCTTCATCAATGCTCTTCATGGTCACGTGCGCTGAGTAATCCTGCATAATGGAGAGTAATTGGTGATAGACATGACGATATTTGGCCGGGTCACTTTCAAGCGCAATAATATCCGGTACCAACACTCGAGCATCACGCAGTTTCATGCCCACCGTCACACCCCTACTCTTGGCTTCGTAACTGGCCGTCACAATGGCCGTGTGTTCCGTCCGGCGATTCACAATGGCAACGGGTTTGCCGCGTAGCATCGGCCGTGCTTGTTGCTCGACTGTCGCAAAACAACTATTGAGGTCTATATGCATGATGAGCGAACGTTCGGTATTATACTTACTCATAATGATCAGCCTCCATAGTGAGATGCCACGTCAAGCGTTCGGCATCAAACTCTAAACGGTAGTCTGTGCCACCATCGGTCACGTCAAATATATGAAGCATCCGCTGACCATTACCTCCCGGGTGCCTAAGCCCAAGTTCAGTCACGGTAACTTCTCGCCCACTCGCCCGTTTAAATTTCACTGGATGACATGGGTGATACCCAGTACTAAAAGTTGCTACTACCTGGACACGTTCATTCAAAAAAGTTTCACTATTCATATCAAAAATCCTCTATATATTTAGTAGAGAAACGATTTCGATAATTTCGTCCGTTTTCTTGTCCGTTTCTAACGAGAATCCGAAGACGATTTTGAATAATCCTGCCGTGAGGGACGCCTTGACTGGGTCGGTGTGTATCACAGGGAAGTACACTACATTGTACGCCGCTTAATGATAAAAATATAGCCGTAACCATTTACACATAAGCAAAACCGTACGATAATAGTAAGCGCAACTAATATAAGGAACGATATGGAACCACAAGAACCAATTCAACCGCCCATTACCCCAGAAGAACCTACACCACAAACACCCCTGGTCGCTACAGTACCAGAATCACCATCAGTAGCTCCTCAAGTAGTACCTGTAGGCCCATCACTTATGCCGATGCCAAAAAAATCTTCTAAAAAGCTCCTCATTCTTGTGAGTGTTATTGCGGCGATTATCATTATTGCAGGCTGTCTTATCTATGCATTCCTGAGCCCTACGTCAACAAAATCGACAGCTAACGAGACAACTACTTCGTCACCTCAGACGACGGCACCAATCACCACAATCACAAGCTCTAACCCAACGCTCACGAGTGCAGCTAATACGTTCACGACTGATGCAACAACCGAACAAAATATTACTAATACTGATGATAGTAGCGCCGGTAGCGACGCAAGCACCTCAGCAGGTAACACAGGAGACAGTGTCAATGAAAATGATTTCTAAGAGCCTTAAGTTAATTGGACTCAGCGGTCTTGCCGTGATTGTTGGTGTTGTCACCGCCGTGCCATCATTTGCCGAAGACTCGACCACGACCAACACCACGACAACAAAGTCGACTACAAGCACAAATATCTGTACACGTATTATCACACTTCAGACTAAAAATGAGGCAAGCCTTTCCACGCATGTAGGGTCGATGGATAGTGACTTTGCAAAACGTCTGTCGGACATAGCAGCCAACCAGGCAGCAATAGATCAAAAAGTGGCTGCAGCACGAACAACGGCCAGTACAGAATTTGACTCAAAGATTGCCGCTCTTAAAGCAACCCCAGGCCTCACGACAGCACAACTCACAGCCATCGAAACATTTCAAACGACGATGAAGAGTGCTCAAGCAACCCGTGCAACAGCAGTAGATGCCGCACGAGCTGCGTATCGTACGGCCCTTGCAAAAGATGTACAAACACACCAAAGTAGTCTTACTAGCGCCGTTGCTACCTACCAAGCGGCCATTGCAGCCGCCTTTAGTACGGCTGCCGCTAACTGTGGCTCTGGAACAGGCGTCCTCGATACCCTTCGTGCAACAGTTAAAACTGCTCGAACCAATCTCCAAACTGCCCGTAATGCGGATAAGGTAACAAGTGATATTAAAAGCTTGATTGCTACTCGTAACGCAGCAATAAAAGCAGCTAACGCCGCCTTCGTCACAGCTGCACAGGCAGCAACCTCAACGCTCTCAGCAGCTCTTGGTTCATCCACATCTACGTCAACTAGTGATAGCTCGACAAAGACGACAGATGGCACCTCGGATACAACGTCCCCTACAGCTTCAGCACCGTCTACCTCCAACTAGTCTGGTCTACCCCTAGAAAACCAGCCTCGTTTTTGCTACAATCATGCCTGTGCCCGTATACGTTATGGTAGCGTAGCTCAGTTGGTTAGAGCGCAAGACTCATAAGCTTGAGGTCACAGGTTCAATTCCTGTCGCTACTACCAGTAATCATAGAATAGAACCATCTTCGGGTGGTTCTATATTTATTCTAGTTCAATCTGTTTGTTGCATGTAGTCTACGACTATATTTATAATCGCACGCACTGGCTCGGAACACCCCTTGAAGAAGATTGACTCCAACACATCGCTACCATTATCTCTTATTACTTGGCTAATCATTGAGTGAACAAATGACTGAGTCGCACCTTCTATGCCGGTAAAGTCTAATATGATTTTCTTACCCTTCGCAAGGTTAGGTTCAATCTTTTGTACTCGCACGTCTCTTCCTAGGTCTTTGTTTTCTGCAAATTGACCAACAATCTTCAGAAGTGCGATTGTTATCGAATTAGTATTAGTAAGATCATCTTTATCTATCATATAAACCTTGCCCTTCTATATCGTTCTTTTCTTCGTTCTTTAACAGCCTCGGAGTAAGTATCTTGAATTAATGACAGCAGGCTAGTGAACGCCTCGGTTGAATTGAGGTTAATATCTATACCCACCACAGTGCCTTGCCAGTACGGTAGATCCGTCTTCTCGGAGTGTTTATCTTTTTCAGGATCAGCATATAATCGCTTCTTCGTATTTTTTAAAAGCTTATACATTGAAGATCCGCTATAAATAAGGAATAAGTCTTCGTTAATTGATGCAATTGACTTAATGAAGAACAATCCAGCACCCGCATTATAGTCGGTTCCGCCCTCCCGTGTCGTGGTACCAGTTATACCGGGTACAAGTGAGAATTTAATAGCCTGTAAATCATCTTTGGGATGGTATGTGCTCACCATGCTTGCAGCGATACCGATACCTGAATCGACAATACCAATACGAATCGTGTTAGTCTTTTTGTAATATTGCGCTGCAACAATGGCGCCGCCGTCTGAAAACGAGTGTTCCAGTACATTACGCACCAACTCGCTCAGGATATATCTAATTGAGCGTGATTGTTCTGGTGGTAAATGAAGGATAGGAACCACATCATTCAGAAAGTTACTTAACTCTAGTGAACTGGTGATCGTAGTAAGTGGAATAAATCTTCCTGCAGCATCGTGCTCTTCGATGTGGTCGGGTGAACTAATACCAAGGTAATCATACAGGCCCATACGAGTCATATAATGGCCTGAGCTAGCCGTTACGTTATCAATAGTAACAATATTGGCTTTCTTGCCAAGTGCGGCTAACATACACAGCACTACAGGGTGCACTGCAATCCAGCGATCATTTGTAGTAATTTCCAATTTAGAGGGATCTGTGACATCAAGACCTGCTATAAAAGGGTCAATATTTCCAATGAATGCACTATTCGGTACGTGTATCTTCATATCAGCCATTATACCGGGATTGGCATGTTTTTGTCAAGTTACCGGGAATCCCGGTAAAACTATCAATAGCGTGATTCCCGGTGAATACGTCAGATTACGACCGGGATTCCTGTTTTTTACTGCATACCCGGGAATCCCGGTGCGTTTTGTAACTGTCAAGAGCAAATTCAAACAAAATTCTTACTAGCATGGTTCCATGTTTAGAACGGACTAATAGTTCTATTGCTAGGACCTAATTGTTAGACTATTGGCATTATTCACAATGAAAACAATGCGACCCATCTCAATCAGTTCATGTTTGATTTGGTTCCAGGGTATGTGTATCGTGTCTACCATGAAATCATGTTTAAAAGAGCTCCTTTTGTGGGAGCTTTTTAAATAGGTGTTGCGCCTTTTCAATAGTTAATCAGCGCCTTGTTCGAAGTCGTTTTCTTCGTGTTTCATAGCAAACTTTAGATGACGTAGGTTTACATCAGTCAGACTCTTACTCGCAAGTTTTACAATATCATGCATACCTGAAGCGACAACAAGTTTCTCACCAGGTTCTTCGTCATCTACGGTTGTCATATGGAAGTCGTACTGCGCATCAGGATACGGAGCTCTGTAGGTTGCTGAACTGGAACTTCTAAACATATTCTTTAGCTCGGTATCACCTTGTTTTACATCTCTAAAGCTACCAAATGTATCAACCTTCTGCATATCGTATAAGGTTCGCATTGGAAGTGAAAGCGTAGAAAAATAGCTACTAACTGTACTATTGGCTGTCTGACCTAGTCGTGGAATTAACTTAGAAAGCTTTGCGTCACGCTGCTCTGAAGTTTCAAATGTATAAGTAAATGCATTGTGGTCATGGCTCGTGTTGCCATGACGAGACCAGGTTCCAAATCGTTCAGGGTAGCCGAAGTAGCGCATTGTGCCTTTTGAAAACAGTGCAAGAGGCACGTTGGATTGTAGCTGTTCGTTTACTGTAGCAATTTGCTCATAGAGCTTTTTCCAATCAGGATGAGCTCCGAGTGAAGCATAGACAAACTGCTCTAGGCTGGCGGGAGCGCCTGCCGCTATGGCTTCGGCAATATCAATTGCTTGCTGACTAAGTTGTGCATCATATTGATAGCGTTGCCTTGTGTGTTCTGTCCATGCCTCTGCCAACTGTTGAGATGGTTCAGCGGCTACTTCTACAGATGAGTTATTCTTTGGCATATCAGACTCCCTAGACTTATATGATAAGTGCTTTTCGTGAGGGTCGCAAGCATAAGTGCTAACTAGTTTAATCCCTGTCACTTAATAGGGACTCTTTATGAAAATGTTCAACGATCTTGCTCATAGTAATCATCTCAGACCGTATTAAGTTCCATTTCGAACCTATCGATCTCGCCAAAAATATGATTTTTAGCGTCTTCGGACGCTAATTTTTTACTTTAGATCAGTAAAAACCACTAGTCGGTTAGAGTAGCTGTTCTTATTATCAACCCACGCTCCTTCGCAGGTAACCAAGTTAAGATGTGCTTTCTTATCGGTAGAGGTAAATACTTTCGTTGCGTCCGCCTGAGGATCATATAGCTGAGTCGCCTGCACAATAAATGTCTTTTTAACACCTTTTTGATCATAGACAGAAATTTCATCACCCTTTACGACTGTATGGAGATTGTTGAAAATCGAACCGCGTCCGTCCTTCCAGCCGTAATGTCCGGCAATTACAGCACTCCCTATTTCTCCAGGTTTCGGACCAAACTGGTACCACGCAACTTCATCAGGATTTTCACTTATATCCATATCACCACTACCTGTCAGTCCTGCGTCGTAGATTATGGTATCTACATGAATACTTGTAATCTGAAGACGTACTGGTGGTACGACCACGACAGCAGCAAATCCGGTCACGTTAACTTTAGGGGAAGCCGGTGCCATAATGGTTGTTTTCGCTGGTACTATAAAACTATACGTAACGGGTACAAGGGCGTACAGAAACATGAATGTGAGGCATGCTGATACCACTGGCACGCCAACAAACAATACTATCCGTCGCAATATAGTCTGGGATGACTTCTTAGCGCGTAGGCTTCGCATAGAATATCTAAATCAAGTGTTTTCTACGACCAATATAGACAAGTAGCAAAATTGTCAAAACAATAGTTGGAGGAATGATAGCCCACAATAGACTTTGATTGCCGAAAAGTCCTGTATTAGGTAACCCGGGAACGGTGTTGTTGGATGAACCGCTTCCTGCACAAGTCGGTGTCGTAATGGTATCGTTAATAAGGGTAACATTTCCATTTCTTGCAAGTAACCTGCCTGAGATGGTTGCCCCGTTTGTGGCGGTTATAGAGTTGAGAGCAAGTATTGTTCCTACAAAGTTAGCCGTTGTCCCAACACTTGCAGTATCAACACGCCAAAAGACGTTACAAGCCTGGGCGCCATTAATAAGTGCTACTGTGCTGCCATCTCCAACCGTCAATCCATTACCGCTAAACGGTGCTTGGAAGATAAATACAGATGAGGGATCACCTTGACCGTTCAGGGTCAATGCTCCGGCTCCTGCGGTAATACCAAAAGTTGTTGATACCGAATTGTACACACCGGCAACTAGTGTCGTCCCGCCAAGTTCAGTCGGGACAGTCGTGAGTGGTGTTCGTCCTGCGGCATCAATATAGGCAGTATCAAGATCATTCTTCGCGGTGACCATCAGTGGACCATTCGTGATTCTACACGGTAACGGACCAGCTGCATCAACGGAGTAAATGGTACCCGTTACTTGTGAACAGAGAAGACCAATGCCGGCGCCTGTTGCCGGACTCAATCCGACATTCCCCGTAATAACGGATGTGTTACCGGCATCCGTAATATTAGGTGTGCCAGCCAAGATAGCAAACGGTGCAGCTGTTCCTAAGTTGACCGTCGACTGTGCTGCCCGCGCAACAGGGCTTATGCCTATTATTAGACTAATGACAAATATACCGACAGCTATAAATGCGCCACTGACTATTTTAGTACTACTACGTTTTCTCATAATTACCCTCTATTTACTTTTACTGGTTAATGCCCTGAGTGAATCCGTGCATCAATTCCAACCAGAAAACGTATAGAAGGTCGAGTGATATGTTTAACAGGAGATACTAAGATTAGGTATACATCGCTAATCTCTATTCTCATCCTTGAACATGGTACCTACGGTAATACTATCAAGGTAGTGCTTAATAAGCAAATAATCAGCTCTACTTTATGACTAGTTCAGTCGCTACACCATATTTACTAATCTATTTGTCTCATTGACTCTCTCAGTAATACTACTCAGTTCAATTAGTTCATGTGTGATTTGGTTCCATAGTATTTTTACAGTCTCTACCAAAATATGATTTTTAGCGTCTTCGGACGCTAATTTTTATGAGCTGTTAGTTTAAAAGTCTCAATTTACTACTCCTTACGTAAAATCATATTAGCTGTCTGAGTAAAAAGAATGTCGTCACCCTTCTCGGTAGCCGCGAAGGCAACTAGCTCACGAGCCTCAGGTTCATTATGCTTAATCCACGCCAGAAGTGCTTGAACCTCATAGACAATATACGATCGATTTTCCACCGATCTACTATCCATAATTTCGTCTGCCACTTGGTCAAGATATTTCTTTGCTCGACGCGAGACGCTTCGCGCAACTTGCCCCTCTCGACAGCCTTGATCCAATTCAAATGCCAACGATTCAAGCATCGTCAGTTCTTCTTCATATTTACCAGTCGGCTTGGCAGGAGACTCAACTTCAGTGATCGCCTCGCTACTTACTACCGCAGTTTCCTCCGACGCACCCTCGAAAGTCACACGTACGCGTCGTGACGCCATAAAATAGGCGAGACCTAGCGTTGCGTAGACTACCATTCGAATTTGGCCCCCACCTTTAAACGCCGCACTGAGTATTTCGCTATTACCCCCAAATTGTAAATAGCCCAAGAAGGCATCAAGTACGCCGTAAATAAGGATGAAAGTAAAATAGGCGATTGCAAGCTTCCGCGTCCGGCGCGCCCTGGCCCATATAGCGAAGAATAAATATGTTCCAAAAACAGCAATTAGCACTTCCATAGCACTCTCAAACACGATAAAGCCAGGTAAGCTTGGATAGTTCATTAGCGCTATTTGTGTGAATTGTACTGGACGAGTAAAGCCCGTATAGGCACTATAGAAATTGACGGTAACTGACAGGATAATACACACCACTGCAATGGAGAGCAAACCTCGAATGGCAACTACCTCAGGACCCCGTCGAAAGTGGGCAATAAACTTCTCCATCATCATTACTATACTGAGTTGTTGTTAATATGTAAATTATCCTCCACTGCATACACAATACGTGGAGGTGCTACTATATAGTCATGACAGCATTTCATAAACTCAACAAATCCGCCGGCAAGCGGCTCGTTATTGCCCTCCTCATTGGTATCATTGCCACGTTCATTCTAAAATCACTCAATGTTGGTAACATATCATTCCTGCTTGGCTGGGACATAGCCGTTATTGTGTTTGTGGTGTGGGTACTCCTTATCATCCTTCCCATGGACCATAAACGCACGGCAGCATATGCACTACGTGAAGATCCGAGTCGCACAGGAGCAGATATTGCTCTGCTAAGTGCAGCTGTTGCCAGCCTCGGCGCTGTTATCTTTGCACTCTTTCAAGCCGCTCACTCAAGTGGCGGCCACCAAATCCTTCTGACAAGCATTAGTATCGGGAGCATTGTGGTTGCCTGGATACTCATTCATACGCTCTATACGCTGCGCTATGCCGTGCTCTATTATTCAAAAGATATCGTAGGGAGCATTGACTTCAAACATGATCACGAGCCTGAATATAGTGATTTTGCCTATCTTGCATTCACCATTGGTATGACCTACCAGGTGGCCGATACCGACCTCATCGGCAGTGAATTTCGTAAAACCGTCCTTCGACACTCGTTACTTTCCTACGTTTTTGGAACCGTGATTATTGCAACCACAATTAGCCTTATCTCCGGACTTGGTCGTTAACCAATAAGTGTACCGGCACCGTCGCCAGCAACAACTCGGCCAATATTACCATCCGTCAGTAACGCAAATACAATCACAGGTGTGTGATGCTCCATAGCAAGTCCAACTGCAGCTTTATCCATAATTTTTATATCAACGTTCTGCAACGCTTCATCAAAACTGACGTGCTCGAGCTTCACTGCATCACCAAACTGTTCTGGATCTTTATCATAGACACCATCAACTTTTGTCGCCTTCAGCACCACTTCACAGTCCATTTCAAGCGCCAGGCTGACCGCCGCAGTGTCAGTTGTGAGATACGGCCTGCCTATGCCACCTGCAACAATCACTACCCGGCCTTTTTGTAGATGTGATAGGGCACGACGATGAGTGAACTGATCGACGACTTGATCGGCCTTGATGTTGCTAAGAGCCCTCGCAGGGACGCCCTTAGAATTAAGAACACTCGCAAGTGCGAGTGCATTCATAAGTGTTGCTAGCATGCCGATGTTATCAGCTGTCACGCGTGGAATCTGTTCGCTTGCGAGCTGTGCACCACGGGCATAATTACCACCGCCTACCATAATAACGATTTGTTTCTTTTGCTCGACGAGTGGCCGCAACTGATCCGCTATCCATGAAGCTCGCTCAATATCAAATCCACCGTCGTATTGTCCCTGAAGTTGTTCGCCTGAAAGCTTGAGTAAAATTCGTGTATACATTAATCCTTAGTATACCAAACTTTATTGTTACTGGTCTTGGGATGTATCTTCGAGTGCTGCTTCACGACGACTTATAAAACTAATCAGTTCATCGCTTGAACGCGTACGATTCCACGTCGATAAATTTAAAATATCAGACATAGTTACCGCTTCGATGTTGCCTTCTTGAGTGTTAATATCCATGGCGCTTTTACTTTCTTTTTGTTTTATTGTTTAGTGATACTATTTAAGCATAAATGTTATGAAAAAGCAATAGTATTTTATAACATTCTTTGACGGATGTGTATCGGTTATGCTATAAATAAGCTAAAGGAACAAAAAATAAACATATGGATATCCTTAGTTCACTCCTCGTTGTGGCATTCGCCGGTCTTATTCATGCCAGCTTTCAGTTGAGTACAAGTGTCCTCACCACCCTTAGTGGTCATGCTATTGGATCGAAGAAGTCACATGCACGGACGTTGCGACTCACCAGCTCATTTGTCTTCGGCGCAGGTCTTATGACATTACTGATTGTGACGTTTGTGGCATACGTTATTAGCCAGGCATTCGGTACTAGCGTTCCCCTATACGTATGGTCTATTGCTGCCGGTCTCCTCTTTGGTATTGGCGTTGCAGTGTGGTTATTTTATTACCGAAAAGGGGAGGGGACAACGCTTTGGATTCCCCGTTCACTTGCCTCTTACTTGAATGACCGAACCAAAGCAACAAAATTAAGCGGCGAGTCGTTTGGGCTTGGACTTGTAAGCGTACTGAGCGAACTCATCTTTATCATTGGCCCAATTATTATTGCTGCGCTTGTTGTTGTGCAACTTCCCAGCCAGTGGCAGCTCATTGGCGTTGCAATATATACGCTCATTTCCCTACTATCCCTTGGCATTGTATGGGCCCTCGTCGGCAGCGGCCACAGCTTGAGTCGTGTACAGAAATGGCGTGAAGCAAATAAAGGCTTCTTACAGTTTGCAGCCGGTAGTGGCTTGCTCGTCCTTGGCTTTTACGTCTATGTTGCACAAGTGATCGCAGCATCGGTAGGAGGTATTTAGAGGTGGGCCTCGCAGTTGATATCGTCAAACGAGAAGGACGCAGACAGAATGAGGGCTTCAATGAACAAAAGCTTCACGCCAGTATTGTCGCTGCTTGCTTGAGCGTGCGTACTCCCGTTGGACAGGCTGAATCGATTGCAAAAAGTGTTACCGAGACCGTTATGCAGTGGCTCGAGGACAAACAAGAAATTACGAGTGGTGATATTCGTACGATTGCTGCAAAGCATCTCCACACACATCACCCCGACGCGGCGTATTTATATAAACAATACAAGATAACGATGTAAGGAAAAATAATGGCAACAAAAAATACATTTGATTATGATCTCATCGTTATCGGTAGCGGCGCTGGTGGAAGTGCTGCGGCTACCATTGCTGCCCGTGAAGGCAAGCGAGTCGCCATTGTTGAAGCTGATGAATTTGGCGGTGACTCCTCTAACTGGAGTGAAGTGCCAACAAAAGCATTATTACATGCCGCTCACCTATACGACGAGGCACGCCATGGTGCTCGTTTCGGGCTACGCTCTGCAACCTTAGGCTATAACTACCCGTCTCTACGCGCCTGGAAGGACCTCGCCGTCAGCCGCACTGGTGCCGGTGGCAATCGCCGCTTTTACGAGACGCAGGGGATTAGCACGTTTAGTGGCATCGCTCATTTCCTCTCCCCAAATGAGATAAGCGTCAATCGTCGTCACCTATCTGCAGCCCACTTTGTCATCGCGACTGGCTCTACGTGGACCATCCCAGACATCAAGGGCCTCGACAAAGTCGGCTATCTCACACCGCGCGCAGTTCTCTACTCGGTGAAGCCACCAAAGTCTGTCCTTATTGTTGGCGGTGGCGACATTGGTGTAGAGATAGCTCAACTGATGGCAATCTTTGGAACAAAAGTATACATTGCCGAAAAGGCGAGTCGCATTTTGCCTCATCAAGATCACGAAGTTGGTGACCTTATGGAACGCGTACTGCGAGAGCAAAAAGGCGTCACGAGCCTCACCGAAACACGCGTTCTATCAGCCGTCAAAGATGGCCTCGGTAAACGCGTCACCTATTCTCGTGGAGGCGTTGAAAAAACGGTTCTGGTTGAGGAAATTATTATTGCGGCAGGGCGCTTACCTCGCGTTGACATGGGCCTTGAGAATGCAGGTGTTAAGTACACACCAAAAGGTATTGAAGTAAGTGAACGCCTCCAAACAACTAATAAACATATTTATGCAGCCGGTGACGTGCTTGGACGCGATAGCAATACGCACAGTGCGCTCCTTGAGAGCCGTATTGTTGCCAATAACATATTCCATAAAGCCAAGGCCGTACCGGATTATACAGGCACCCCTAGCCTCATTTTTACCTATCCCGCGATTGCGCATGTAGGGCTTAGTGAAGATGACTGCCGCAAGCGCGACCTTGTGATTAATAAAGCAATTGCGCCACTGAACATGATTACACGTAGTAATACATCAGATTTTCGTGATGGCTTTGTAAAGCTCATTAGTGATAAAAAGGGAATATTGCTTGGCGGAACAATCGTTGCTCCGCATGCAGCCGAAATGATTCATGAACTAGCCCTTGCCGTGAAGCATGGCCTCACAGCTGATGATATCGCCCAAACACCTCACGCCTTCCTGAGTTGGAGCGAAGCAATTCGCGTCGCTGCAAGTAAACTCAGCTAGTTATTCCATGTGTTCAGTTTCAAGTGCAGCATGCAGTACGCCTTCTAGCCGTGCATCGTGATGAGATACGACAGGTGCTGGTATTTCGATGTCGAGTGTCGGTGTCATACGATCTTCTCTAATTGCCCTAGCAGTACCTCGTACAACCATGCCGAGGGCAAGGTCACGAATACCTTCAGCAAGCACACGGTCTGGACCATAATAATTTCCACCCTCGATCATAGCAGCCTCGATTCGCTGGCGTTCAGATGAGCTCATAGTTGCAAAGTCGGGTACGAGCTGTTCGATTGTTTTTCCCATAGTCACCTCATTTAAGCGCTCATACATGTGAGTGTCAATCACGTAAGTGTTGTAAATTTTAAATTTCTTACGATACAGGAGGGGAGTGATATAACAAAAAATTCTGAACGTTTGTTCAGAATTTTTCTTGGTTGCGGGGGCAGGATTTGAACCTGCGACCTGATGGTTATGAGCCATCCGAGCTGACCAGACTGCTCCACCCCGCGATACATCCACCATATTAACAGATGAGGAGCATTTTTACAAGATTACTGAGAGCCAGATGCCTTCTTGCCATTATTGCCAAAAAGGAAGTCTACCCACTGTTGGAAATTACCTACCTGCACCACGTCAGCTGTTTTTGTGGTCGCAAAGGCTGCATCGGCGTCTTTAGCAGCCTGCGTATTTGGTGGTAGAATAAGCACTTTCTCGCCAGGTAGCCCAAGCCCCAGGTCTTGGCGAACAGCAAGCTCTTGATACTCACGAGTATTGTAGTAACGTTGTTCAAGCTGCAAACTACTAGTTTCTACTTGCGCAAGCTCCAGTTGACGCTGCTTCAAATCGATCTCTTTTTGCAGATCGTAGTTGCGTTGCATCACGCCAAGAGACCCCCATACCCAGCCAGCGGCAATGGCAAATGCAATCACAATCACCACATTATTGAGGGTGAAGTACTTGTGGCTAACATGATAGTACAGACGACGGATGTTTATTTTTTTCATAGTAAGTCTCTTCTGATTATAGCCCACTAGGGGCAGATAGGCTATAATATGGCAAGCGGGGCTGTAGCTCATCGGTCAGAGCAGGATGCTCATAACGTTTTGGTAGATAGTTCAACTCTATCCAGCCCCACCATTAAAAATAGCTATCCGTCTGATAGCTATTTTTTGATGTCGTCCTCTTGGGTAGTGACCATGCCACCTAATTCAATTAATGACATCCGTCGAAGAACTTTATCCCGAAGCAATGGATTATTAATTGCGATGACTCCGTAGCGCTTCTGGACTGCTGGCTCGTCAAAGTCCCCTGTTTCTCCTAATGGCACTCGTCGTGAAGACCGACTTGGATG
The DNA here is from genome assembly GCA_002427805.1 of Candidatus Saccharibacteria bacterium UBA6039. Classification (GTDB taxonomy): domain Bacteria; phylum Patescibacteriota; class Saccharimonadia; order Saccharimonadales; family Saccharimonadaceae; genus UBA1547. Next base: position 35,905 of record DIZB01000030.1, on the reverse strand, counting down.
ACCAAAAAGCTGATCTGTCCAAAAGTCCATTCGTCCAATTTCAAGCCGCAATGCCTCCGTGATATCCTTTCTTGTTTCACCAATAGTAATATCTCGCAGTGCATCAGCAATGCGTTCATCAACCTCTTCAGTACGACCGAGTAGATCCGTATCCATATGGCCCATTTGCTTTAAACTACTCGACGCATATTGCTTTGTCTCATATAGTCTTGCGAGCGTCGCAACTGCATGGTGTATTTCTGGTCGCGGATCAACGAGCAAAGCCCCCAATGATCCTTGACCCGGGTGTGAACTTCCGATCGATTCATCCAAATCGTACAGAGCCTCAACTGTGAGGTTAGCATCCTCCACATAATCCATCATATGATCAGCGATGGTCATCATAACTCCATCACGCTGCTCACTGGCAAGACGCGTACGCAATTCTTTTCGCTCAGAACTCTCGTACCCAAGCTGGGCGCCGAGTGTAATCTCAGGAGGGAGACCTAAGATAACATTTTTACTATTATAGTTTGCGACTCTTTCGACGTATCGCTTCCCACCTTGAATAGTATAGGCAGCGCCCAGTAATGCCCGTGCGTGATCACGTTCATGCGTACTATGAGGTAATATACCTGCTTCAAGGACAGTAAAAGTATCTCGTTGAGCTTTCGTAGGCGACTGCCTTTCAGCGTCTCCTTCAACAGTATGTGTGGGAGTATGTTCGCTTGTCATATTAACGAGTCCTAATTCGCAAAGAAGCAACAAGACGTTTGACAGCATCAGAATCTGCTAGGAGTTTGCGTCGATGATCAGCGTCGACACGGACTTCAACAGTGCGGTCACCTACATCAACACGACGCGTTGCGCCTGTTTTGAACTCCGATTCTAAGATTCGTTTAAACCGTTCGCGCGATGCAGCAACTTCAGTTGGATCCTCGCCTGCCGCTAGCCGTGCAGCGGTATCATTCAAAATATCATAGTCTCGTAAGTTCTTCTTTGCTAATGCATCCTCTTTGCCATCCATAAATTCCTGGACCTCAAGAGGATGTTTCGTACCAGTTTGGAACCTATTATCACCAGTCATACCGTTGATCGTTTGAATGCCTTGAATGCGACCACGCATGCTCAGCGTTTTCATAACGTTCGAAAGTGCAGCAAGTGCTGCGTCTTCTGCCGTAGTCGGCTCGCCTACAACGATTCTTTCGGGAATGTCCACTGGCTGTTCAGGGCGAGGGAGACCAGTATCAACGAGATCGAATAACACGTCCGAGTTACTATCCGTTTGCATCTCTAACTGACGACTCTGGTTTGGAGTATCAAATACGAAAGCGCCGTCTTGTTCAGATGTTGGCTTACTCATATCCTATATTATAGCATAAGCTACATAAATAGTCAATTAACTACGGGCCAGTTCGTGGTCATCGGCCTTTGCGTATAAAGATTCCACATATGTGCCGATAATTTGCGCCTGCTCGTCACTTAGGTGCCGTGCATCTTGCTCTAAGTACTCAATGATATCAGCCACTGTCGCATCTCCTATGTCTTTAAGGATTTTAATTTCTTTTTTGAGGGCCTCAACATTTCTTGAACCAGCATGAGAAATCGGTTTTTCAATACCTTGCAATCGTCCATTAAGTGCTAAACTACCGATACGATCGCCTCGTTTTCTTTGCTCAAGACGCTCTAATAAACTTTTTGGTGCTATATCTTGTGGAGCTTCGAGAGTTGTAAGGTGTTGGATATGACGGTCTATGAGCACACGATCCGATTCGCTTATATCACGTGGGATATAATCCTTGAAAGCTTCAACTGATATAGGATATCCCTGCTCAATTGCATGCTTCTGATCCGCGTACATAAGATGTATCATTCTCATGACCGATTCAGTCGGAGATACCCGGTCATAAACTGGCTCAGGTTCGGCACTATTAATCCGCACCAAATTGCCTAAGCCTGAATAGTCAGCAGGACGTTGAAATTGCTTATTAATATCGCGCCAGTCTAAAGAATGATCATAGCCAGTCCCTGACGGGGCAGGCTCAGGCTCAACGTCTTTATCAGAGTCTTGGGGGGTAAAACCAAGCTGGGAAGATAATTCGGAGTCGTTTTCATATAGTGACATTTGTTTACTTATAATAGCATAACCTTTACTTAAAGTCAATCTGTACGACTCTACTCCCAGCGGAAAACGCGGAATGCAACGAAGTAAATGACGACGATCCAGACACCAATCAGGCCAATTTGCGGCAAGATATCGATGAGGTGTTTGCCTTCCGTTGCAATCAAGCGAATACCATCGATAATCGGTGTGAGTGGCAGGAATGCCGAGATGTGCTGTAGCCAATCAGGCATGAGATACCGTGGGAAAAAAGTACCCGATAAAAAGAGCATTGGAAAAACGATGATATTTGAAAGTGGCGCCACTTGCCGTTCGTTCTTTGCCCAGCCACCAAGCGCAAGGCCAATACCGAGAATACACACGATGCCAATGATAAGCAGAAATATCAGCTCGAAGTAATTGCCGACAACATTCAAATGGAAGAAGATAATTGCGGCTACGAATAGAAAGGCAAGGCTAATGAGACCGACGAAGACCTGCCCCAGCATGGTTGCGAGGAAATACTGCCAGACTTTTAGGGGTGTCGTACTGAGGCGACGTAGGATCCCCATTTTCTTGAGCTCCGGAAAGACGTTAATTGGACCAAAGATCCCCATACCAATAATGGCGAAGCCAAGGAGCCCAGCAAAAGTATAGTCAAACGGCGATAAACTCTTTTGATTGAGCTCCTTGGTTGTGACACTAAACGGCGTGACGTTTGTTACAAAGCGAGTATTAATGGCTTTAAATTGACTATCGAGAATTGAGGTGAGGGCACTCGCTGATGCTTGGTTATTCTGCGTATAGACGACAGTCGCTACACCGCTTGGGTAGGTTGCACCAGGGAGAGTTTGGCCAAAGGTCGATGGTAAGGTAATTGTGGCATCGAGTTCTGAGCGGCTCATTTTGTCTTCGGCTTGCGCGAGCGTCATAACGTCACTATGAACCTTCAAGATTTTGCTATCGGTGGCAGTCTTGATAAAGTCTTTAGCGAAGGTTGACGATGATTGGTTGATGATTGCGACGTTAAATGATGCGCTGCCGCTACCGCTGTTCAGGCTTCCGAACACAAATAAGAAGATGAGTGGAAAGCCGATTGTAAAGAAGAGCGCGACACGATCACGGAAGACACGCCGAGTATTAATCTTCGCGAGTGTAAAAATAGTATAAAACGACTTTTTCATTACTGCTCTTCCCGTAGTCCTTTACCCGTCAGATCGATAAAGACGTCTTCAAGGTTTGCCTGTTCAACGTGCTGATCTTTCTTGAAACCGCGCTTAAGGAGCTGTTTAATAAGATTCTTGGGTGTATCAATAGCAACAATTTTACCGTTATCCATAATGGCAATGCGGTCACACAACACTTCGGCTTCGTCCATATAGTGAGTTGTCATCACAACGCTGATACCCTTGTTACGTAGCTTCTCGATAAGCGTCCAAAGATTACGGCGCGCCTGAGGGTCAAGCCCTGTGGTTGGCTCGTCGAGAAAGAAGACTTTTGGCCCGTGCACAAGCGCCGTCGTAATGCTAAGGCGTTGCTTTTGGCCGCCAGATAAACTCTCGACATAACTGTTTGCTTTCTCTTCGAGATCAACATCACGCAGGAACTGCATGGCATCCACTCGTTCGCCATACGCCGCGGCGAACATCTCAATGACTTCTGTGAGCTTGGTTTTATCCTGAAAGGCAGGTGTTTGTGGCTGCACGCCAATAAGGTATTTAATTTCCTGAGGGTGCTTGGCAACGTTGATGCCATCGATCAGCACACTACCAGCATCGATTGGACGAAGCGTTTCCATCATTTCAAGAGTGGTTGTTTTGCCGGCACCATTCGGACCAAGGATACCAAAGATTTCGCCCTTCTTGACTGAAAAACTCACACCGTCAACAGCCTGCTTATCCCCATAGCGTTTCTTGAGGTTTTTGACTTCGATCATCACCGTCATATCTATCTCTATTTTACTATAATCAGAGGTAAAGCACCACAAAAAAAGCCCCCGGGGAGGGGGCAATTTTGACACCTGTTTGTTTGATTATAACTATACAACCAAACGCGCCAAAAGCGCAAGCACAATTTTCATCGTGCAAGTGTACTTTCCGAACTATTTTTTCTTAGAAACGGTAAGGAATCCGTTGCGTGGGTTTTCCTTAACAACGCGGTCTTCTGGAAGATCAACTGGGTGACCCTTAGCGTTCTTCTCTACCTTCGCAAAAAAGAAGATTGTTTGTGGTTTGCCACCACGAAGTGTTACTTCGGTACTATGCAAGTAATATGTGACGCCCTTTGAGTTAGTGTGACTGTAAGCCATAAGTTCTTATACCTCCTGTTATGCTATTACGAGAGCTAGCGTACAACTTGAAAAGCGTGGTGTCAACAATTAAACGCTCTTATAGTGCTGACGGAGTAAAAGTCTGAGTATTAAAAGACTCACCAGGCGGACAATGATCATGAGTCCTATGACAATACAAACGAGAACTGACCACCCCGCAAAATCCGGCGACCAAATAGGCGAAACGAAAACATGTAGGTAGCTGTTGGCATCTGGCAAATTCGCAGACGAAATAATATTAGTCGCAGCCGGGTACTTGGCTAATTCACCGAGGGTACACTGTAAATACGCAGTTGAATAACGAGTAAATTGGGGAGCACAAACCTGTTGTGCTTTTTTATAGATATTCCCGTTCGGATTGGAATCACTTGAGGCTGCATTATCGGCCGTTTGGACATCGCGGTCGTAACTCTTCTGAAGATACAGGCCCTTCCCCATATCAGTATTCATATGGGCAGAAACGTATCGTTGTAGATCGTACAACCTTGAGATAGTGATATCTTGGTTACCAACCTCGTCAGCAGCGAGCACGGCGCTTCGGCGCTCCACCATGCCAATGTTATTGAGACGAAGAAAGGTTGAGGCAATAAAGGCAGCTAAGATAAGCAAAATAATAAGTTGCCATGTTTTCACATGCTGCAACTGCCCAATCGTCTGCCGTATTTGTCGTTTATTGCCCACTAATGTAACCCCACCATACGTATTGTTTTCAGTATATCACGTAGGGGCCCCTGTGCAGCTGTGGTTTGGTCGCGTATACTGAGGGAATATGAATATCTACTTTTCTGGGCTCGGCGGTGTTGGTATGGGACCACTTGCTGAAATTGCTAGGGACGCTGGCTATAGTGTTTACGGGTCTGACCTAGAAGTTGGGTTGATGACCGCAAAGCTCCATGGCGACGGCATCGATGTGCACATTGGAATACAGGATGGGACGTTTCTGCAGGAAACCCATGACAAGACGCCGCTCGATTGGTTTGTCTACACGCCTGCAATCCCAGAAGGTCATCCAGAGCTTGTTTTGGCGCGAAAGCTTGGTATTAAAACCGCTAAACGCGGTGAGTACTTGGCGCATTTCATAGAAGAAAGTGGTCTTAAACTCCTTGCCGTAAGTGGTACGCATGGCAAAACGACGACGACTGGCATGTTAGTGTGGACATTCAAACAGCTTGGCATCCCTATTAGTTACTCGATTGGCTCAACGATTGGTTTTGGACCAAGTGGTACATACGATCCGAAAAGCGAATACTTCATTTATGAATGTGACGAATTTGATCGCAACTTCCTTTATTTTCATCCGTATCTATCGATTATCTCTAGCGTTGATTACGACCATCCTGATACCTATCCGACAGAGGATGACTACAAATCCGCTTTCAGACAATTTATTCATCAATCAAACATGACGATCTTGTGGCAGCATGACGCTGACTTTCTTGCTACGCGCGAGAGCAGCGCTTGGGCAATGCAAAACGATGAGGTTCTCACGCTTGAGCTAGCAGGCGCGCATAACCGTCGTAATGCGACGCTGGTGCTAAAAGCACTCGAAAGGTTAAGTATTGGCGAGAATTTAGATAATAGGTATGCAATTGAATCATTCCCCGGAACAGACAGACGATTTGAAAGACTAGCTGATAACCTCTATAGCGACTACGGCCACCACCCGACAGAAATTGCCGCAACACTCCAAATGGCACGTGAACTGAGTGACCATATTGTGCTCGTCTATCAGCCTCACCAAAACGTTCGCCAACACGAAATTAGACACGACTACAGGCAACAATTTGAGCTAGCCGATGAAATCTATTGGCTACCAACCTATTTATCCCGTGAAGACCCAAACCTCGCGATTCTCACACCCGAAGAACTGATTGCTGATATTACCAATAAAGATCATATCCATATCGCTGAATTTAATGACGAGTTATGGAACGCTATCCAAGCTGCCAGAGCCGAAGGCAAACTTGTTCTAGGTATGGGCGCCGGTAGAATCGACGGCTGGCTACGGCAACAACTTAACTAGTCCACTCCTCGTCAAACTCTTCAAAAAAGTGCGTATCACCAAAAAAACTACGCGCGATGATTGATTCGGTGCCCGGTGTAAGCCGCAGGCTCGAAAGTTTATGTGGCTGTACCCACATAAAATGAGGCGTCAATTTAACGTCATCACTCGTCACCCGAAAGACATGCGTTATCGTTGTTGATATGGTTTGCTGCTCGGACTTTACGCGAACATAGGCATCTCCCACATGAATTGGCGACACTTCCTTCAGCCCAATCTGCTCCGAGATGATGCCACTCGCTACTGCCTCGATAGTAGAATCAACTGCATGTACATAACGCCCGGGGAGCGACAATGTATTGATATATGGCTGCTCGGACTGAGGCGTGAGTAATATATCACCATCACTATTTTGTAAAAGGATGACGCACTGTATAACAGGAAGATTTGTATCATTTTTAGTCAAATTATGCACGTATATTATTCCATTTTGACTAAGAGTATATCTATCTTCGACCTTTTTTATGAAGTCTGCTTTTACAAGTATTTTTACGTGATATGAAAAAACATTTGTATCCGTTTTTGGTGGCAATATGTCTTTAAACCGAGTAAATTCTTGACGTCGTAAAGTCGATATTATATGTTCTTGAAGAGGATGTTTTAATGTATTATTATTTTTCATATTTGACTCAATATTTTAATAATATCACATCAAAAAAAATAATCGTTTGCTTTGCTGCTATTGAGTCGGCGTCGACGATGCACTAATCTCAAGTGCGTCGGGATTAAGTGGGTCACCAGCAAAGGCATCAACTACTTTGGCTGTGGCAGCCTGCTTTTCGTATAAGGTTTTAAATTCATTGACTGATGAGCTATTAATTGGCCCAGTATTTGGGTAGTTTTGGAACCCACTATCGGAACTTATTGCCTGACTCGTCACACCACGGTAACCAGGGCGACTAAGGTCAAGCTGCGCTGCGCCACTCGTCGCATAAAGAGTCATACTAATGCCAACGAGAGCCAGTGCAATCGCAATACTCAACGCGATGAGAAGTAGGAACTTATGTGCCCCCCAAAACGTTAGCTCTCCATCAACTGATTGTATTGGTTCTTCCATTACTTTCCCGTCACTTCTGAACTTATGAATACGTTGAGAACCGTATCGTAGTCATCGATATATTGATTAAGTTTTGTCACATCAACGTGTACTTGGCTTCTCTGGGTGCGAGCAAGTGAAACGGCATCATAAAATGCGACCGGCTCTTTCGTGCAATCAATAGTAAGCGCACTCGAGAGTTGCTCTTCGTAGACTTGATAGTCGGCACGAAAGGCCGTCAGTGTTGAATTGTAGTTTTGTATGGCGAGCGTCAGACCACTGATGTCGTAATGGTTGCTACTTGCACGGTCATTAAAGCGTGTCATGAGCTTTGTCGTCATTGATTCGTATATTTGACCTCTGTTGACGCGAAGTAAGGCATCACTGGCATGAAGCTGGGCAATCGTGTTCTTGGCACTCACGCAGTTCAGTCGAATGCGTGCAATCTGCGCGTCTGTCATTGGCGCTGATTGGGCGTGAATTGTACCAATAAGTGCAACAGCGCAGAGAGCAGAGGCTAAAACGCCTAAAGATACCAATTTTATGTTTTTTATCATTACGCTCTATTATCTAACGCCGAGGCCTATTTGGTCAAATGATATTGGTTGCCGCTGACTGAAACAAGACCATCTTTTATGACACTGGTAAGTGCTTTCTCGAACCGCTCATCAGCAACTACTTCTTCACGAAGTTCTGCCTCACTCATAGCGGATTTCGTGAGTGCTCGTATAATGTGGCCTCTTACCTGTCTTACACTTCCCTCTAAGACCGATTGCTTTTTATAGTGAGCACTCTTATCGAGACTAGCTGCGCCTTGTTTTTTCAAGTACGACCCATAGTCCATAAGTGCCCAAAACCACTGCCTAGGATGTTCCTGATCTACCGTTTCTGCGACGACTCGTCGTAACTCGTCGTCAGTTACGAGGTGAGCGTCTGCAAAAAAGTGCTGAAAGTATACGGTGCGAATATTCGTCTCGATAAATCCGACTGGCACGTTGTATGCGTAGGCCACAATGGCTGCTGCCGTATTAGGACCAATGCCGGGCAGACTCATAAGATCCTGAACTGATGAAGGCACGATGCCATCAAAGTGAGATACGATCTTGGCTGCAGTGTCGTGGAGGAACTTTGCCCGGCGATTATAGCCAAGGCCATTCCACAGTGCCAGCACATCACCAAGTGGTGCAGTAGCAAGTGCATAGACGTCTGGGTACGTGACTATAAATGCATTGTATTTTGGCACCACACGATCAACCTGAGTTTGCTGCAGCATGAATTCACTGACCATAATATAGTATGGGTCGGTTGTACTGCGCCATGGCATATCGCGATATAACTCTCGTCCTTTTTGCCATACAAGTTCCTGAAAATCAGCTACTTCCATGTAACTGGCACATCTCCGTTACGAGAAGGAATAGCGTATGAACCTGCATTCACAATATGGTGGATACTTCCATCATCGTTAAACATATAGTGGATCTCTTCACCAGAACTTGAAAAACCATCTGTTTCGACAATCCTAAGTGTCGTCTCATCAATCTTTTCTAAAGTTTCAGATTTACCAAACGGATACCATGAATTTGACCAAATACCTTTTATTGTTTTGTCAATTACCACGACTTCATATATGCCCCATAGATCCGCGTAGCGTGTTTCGAATTTCAATAAGTCTTCTTGTGGCCCTTCTTCCCCGAGGGTGGTTATCACATTGATTACCCCGCCAAACAATTCTCCAACGGGAGCATTCGTATTAGTCAGAACGACCACGACAAGATTATCATCAGGATGAAACATACTCGTTGTCGAATTTCCAGGAAAACCACCCCCATGACCAACCATATTCATGCCACCATACACGCCGTGTTCAAATCCCAGTCCATAGGATGTTTTGACGCGCGTTCCTTCAACAGGCCACTGTTGTCGTTGCATTTCACGTTTTGATTCATCGCTCAATAATGCGCCCGAACCGACGGCATGCGCCGAGAAGTACTGGCAGAGATCACTCGCTGTTGAGGATACGCCTGTCGCGGCAGCCATGGCATGAGTCATCGGGTTTGGTATCAGATGTCTCGTGCGAGCAATGGTTAGCCTTGAATGAGCAGCCGTATATGGAAGCGTTGCATCATAATCTGGTCGCGTTGCACTCAGTCCTAGTGTATTAATAATATTCTCTTGAATATATTCACCATATGACATACCCGTCACCTCCTCAATTAATAAACCGAGAAGTGAATAACCATAATTTGAATATTTCATTTTTGTGTTGGGTTCCAGAATCAGTTTGGTCGCAAGAATATCACGTTTCAGCGTATCTCTATCGGGGAATGGCTTTATCAATTGCCAATAGTCACTATCGAGCCCATCCCGAGTGACACCGGCGCTATGCGACATAAGTTGACGGATCGTTACATCTCTCCAACGTATATCTGTATGGTCATTAAGCCACGTCAGATGTGTCGCGATGGTATCGTCAATCCGCACTGACCCTTTTTCTTGAAGTTGCATGATGGCCGTGGCGGTGAATGTCTTCGAGTACGACGCAATACGAAAAACATGATCAGGACGTAGCTTCTCCTTCGTTTCAGCATTGGCGTATCCGTACGCCTTATTAAATAGCAGCTGACCATCTTTACTAATCGCCACCACAAAGCCTGGTATGTCGGCCCACTGTAGACGGAGTTCAAGCCAAGAATCAAGAAAATCAAACGTATGCTTGGGTATAGTCTTCATATAATCATTATAGCGTAAGGCGTATAATAGAGGCATGACAACATACGTTATTGCTGGAGGATGTTTTTGGTGCTTAGATGCTGTGTATCGACGATTAAAAGGTGTCGAGTCGGTTGTGAGTGGCTACGCTGGTGGCGGCACAACCAATCCAACGTATGAGCAAGTTTCGTCAGGCGAGACTGGTCACACGGAAGCCGTTCAAATTACCTTTGATGAATCGATTATCCCAGCTGATACAATTCTTGATCTTTTCTTCTTGATTCACGATCCAACAACACTCAACCGTCAGGGTAACGATGTTGGCACGCAGTACCGTTCTGCTATGTACTACAGTGACGACACACAGAAAGCAGCCTTTGAAGCAGCGCTCGAGCGCGCCAAAAGCCATTGGGATAACCCAATCGTAACTGAGCTGAAACCCCTTAATGTGTTTTATAATGCCGAAGACTACCACCAAGATTACTTCAATAAAAACCCAGGTAATGGTTACTGCTCCATCGTGATTACGCCAAAGATTGTCAAAGCGCGATCTGCATACACAAAATGGTTTAAGGATTAATGATGAAGCTGACGAAATACGGACATGCGTGTTTTACGCTCGAAAAAGATGGGAAGGTGCTCGTCGTCGATCCTGGTGGCATAAGCCCAGATTTCATTGTGCCTGAGCACGTCGTTGCTATTGTTGTTACACACGAACATGCCGACCATTTCGATCCAGATGTGCTTGCAGCCATATACGACCTCAACCCTACGTCCATTCTTATATCGACGAGCGAGGTCATCACCCACATGCCCGACCACGAGGGTCATATTGCCGAGCCAAATGAAAGCTTTACAGTTGGACCGTTTGAGCTTCAATTCACTGGTGGCACGCATGCTGTTATTTACCCTACGATTCCTCTCATTAATAATTTTGGTGTCATGATCAATCATCGCCTTTACTATCCGGGGGATTCCTTCGCACCTGCTCCAGAAACGGTTGATGTACTTGCGCTGCCCGTAAGCGCTCCATGGCTAAAATTCAGCGAAGCAATTGACTTTATGATTGCTACAAAGCCACGTCTTGTCTTCCCTACTCATGATGCAATTTATTCGTCTGCTGGCAATGGTATCGTTGATCGTTTAGTTCCATTACTAGCGAGCCCCTATGCAATTACCTACCAACGACTCGACGGGTCAATCGAAATTTAAATGAGCGGCATTCAGGCGGCCATCTCACACCTTAATGGCCAAGATCCAATTCTTGCCAGAGTTATTGCAGGTGGTGCTTTACCAACTTTTACACCACACAAAAAGTACTATCAGAAACTCGTTGAGAGTATCGTCTCTCAACAACTCAGTGTCAAGGCAGCCAGTACAATCTTGAAGCGATTTGTTGATTTGTTTCCTGGTGATGACTTTCCAGCACCTGATCAGATCTTACAAGTTGATATTGAGCAACTCCGCGCTGTTGGACTCTCGCGGCAGAAAGGCGGTTACATCCAAGACCTCGCACTCAAAGTACTCGATGGAACAGTTACATTTGATCATCTCGACGCACTTACAAGCGATGAAGTTATAAAAGAGTTAACCCAAATAAAAGGCGTCGGGGTATGGACGGTCCACATGTTCTTAATGTTTTGCATGGGCCGCCTCGACGTACTTCCTATTGGTGACCTTGGCATTAAGAATGGCATACGAAAGCTATACGATCTTGACCACTCACCAACCCCGGATGAGATCACTGCTATAGCTCACAAAAATAACTGGCACCCGTATGAATCAGTTGCAAGTTGGTATGTCTGGCAATCCCTCGATAATAAGCCAATTGTGTGACAGGCGAATTTTCTACTGCGTTTGAATCTGACCGGAGGTTATTTGGTCAAGACCAGGAATACTGACTCCTTTTGGTAGTAAGTTTTGAATGCCACCACTTTGAAAGTTCGTCACAAGATCAGATATTGTCATGATTGCCGATATGCCGCTTACAAGTATGGTTACTCCAAGAATAATTGCAAACCACAACACGGTGCGTGAAGCGAACTTCTTGTATGTAGCTGCTTCTAGCATTTCGTTGCCTTGTTTGTCTCGCATCGCACCAGACATAATAATTGCGAGATCAGTAATTGCCCATATGCCAAGTCCACCAAATGTAACAAGCTTTAAAATGCCTGTACCAGTTTTCCCTAGATAAAATCGATCAACACCAAAAGCTCCCCACATAAAACTAAAGAAAAAGACCGCCAAAAAGTGACGTTGTTTATGTACTTTTTTGCTGACATACGGAACGGCCGATACGGGAGCGGCCGGCTCGAGGACTATTGCCGTCAATTCATCTTGCATAGGTTTTAGTATACCACTTGTGGTTATTCGCTAGGGTTGCGGTCTTGGTTGAGCTTTTTAAATGGAACGTGCTGATTGCTATCGATTAGATACGCTCGCTCACTATGTAGCCAATGATATAGCCAAGCCGTCGCCATTTTCGACGTCTAAAATCTACCTCGTGTGCTTTTAGTTCTTCCTGAATACGATCAGGTGATATGTTTTCAGCCGACATACTAATTACGGCGTTAAACGATTAATATCACGTGGGAAGAGTGTTGCTTCTTTGACGTTCGAAAGACCAATCGTCTTTTGTACCAAACGATCAATGCCAAACCCACAACCACCATGTTGTGGTAGGCCGAACTTAAATGCCTGAAGATAATATTTGAAGCCTTCGTGTGTAATATCAAGGCCAGCGTGTTCCATCTGCTCAATCATTTTTTCATAGTTGTTCTCACGAAGTGGAACTGTTGCGATCTCAAGACCCCTAAAAAGGAGGTCACCCCAGAGGACTGTACCATCTTCTCGGTCAAACTTATGATAAAACTTACCAGCAACTTCAGGGAAGCGAATTGCGTATACCAGATCAGTACCTAAGTTCTTACGCGCATAGTCAGAAATCCAACGCTCCTCATCTGGAATAAGATCCTTTTCGTTCGTTGTGTCTGTCTTTGTTGCTTCAGTATACATACGGTGAATGTCCGCAATTGTAAACCGCGGCACCACTCCATCTTCAGCGAGCTGCAACTCCGGTGCATTGAGGCTTTTAAGGTCATCAGCATGTTCATCATAGACGCGGCGCAAAGTCGACTGTGTCATATCACCGACCATATCGAGTACTTCGTCGTGACTATCAACAAAGCCCATCTCAATATCAAGCATAGTAAGTTCTGTTAGGTGACGTGTCGTTGCACTTGGCTCTGCCCTGTAGCTGTGTCCAATTTCATAGACGCGCTCAAAGGCGCCAACCATAATTTGCTTATAAAACTGTGGGCTTTGCGCAAGTGTGGCTGTTTTACCAAAATAATCGAGCTTAAAGACTTCTGCGCCACCCTCGGTTGCTTCGGCAAGCAGCTTTGGTGTATCGATTTCAATAAATTCTTTCGTATTTAAAAACTCACGAATATAGCGCGTGAGATCTGCGCGGATCTTAAATATTTTTTGTTCATTTAGGTTACGAATATTAAGAACTCTGTTTTCAAACAGTGTGTCGAGATGCTCAGACTTATGTGAAATTGGCTTATCGATTTCAATCGGTGGTTCTTCAGTGACTGGTACTTCAACAAGTACAGATACCTCGTGCAGCTCTGAACCGCCTGGTGCACGTTCGTCACTCACAACCGTACCCGTGAGCGAGAGCACAGAGCCAATTTGTAAGCCACGTAGCTTTTCGAGCTCATCACCAATAATCAGTGTCTGCGCAAGCCCACTACGATCACGAAGCGTGATGAAGTTCAGACCGCCCAGTAGCCGTTTTTTGTGTAACCATCCTCGAATAGTAATGGTCTCACCAATTTTTGAAGGAATATCTCGTACTAATGTTCGTGTCATAATTACTGTTTAGTGTAGCACTGTGACCTCTATAAAGCTAGACGTCTTCGTGGTTCTTTGGTTCGTTATTATCATGCGGATTACGAAGAGCCACTGTGCGTTTATCTTCATGGGAGTCGAATTCATCAATAATCTTTCGACCGAGTAGCGCCTCAATGACGTCTTCAAGCGTAAGAAGCCCCACTGTTTCTCGATATTCGTTTATAACGATAAGAAGGTGATGGTGAGTTCGTAAAAATGCGGCCAACGCATGCTGCAATGTTTGATCTTCACGTATGTAAAAGACGCGTGGTTCCATAGCTTTTTCAGCTGTCATAGAGTGTTTAATGTCGAGTGCTAATAAATTTTGAAGGTATAATACTCCCACAATGTGGTCAATATCTTGATCAATCACAGGAAGCCTACTGTGGCCAGTCTTATGAAGTTCATCAAGTGTCAGTGGGCCCAAAAACTCTGACTTTTTAATCGAGGTAATTGCGCTACTTGGCGTCATGACACTACTCACCAACTGCTCTGAAAACGATAAACTATGTGTAAGAAGTTTTTTCTCGTTTGCACTCAATACACCGACTGACGAGGACACCAACTCATGGAGTTCATCGCGCGATTCAAACCGTAGCGGCGCACGTTCGTCTTCGATTGTATACATCCCAATCACTCCCAGTACCTTTGGATGACGATGAGCAAACGTTATAAGATGAGGCTCATACACACCATAAAGCTTGTGAGCAATCCGGGCGACAAATGAAATGCGGCCAAGAGACCCGTGCAGGAGCACTATTACTATGACAATTATTATTCCAAGGAGCCATCCGAAAGTGACGACCACAAGAATCGTGAAAATGCTCAGGAGGAGCGCCTGCGAAATCTGGACGAGCGACCGAACGCCCGATCGATCTTGTAAAGGAGCCATATACGGTCTCATCGCAGCCACTATAACAAGTTTCAGAAAGACGAGAATACTGAGTATGACGAGAAACGTAAACATTATATCCCTACTATATCACCCACTTTGATATACTAGATACAGTAAAAAAAGGAGTGTAGTGTGAGTAAACGAACCTGGATTATTTTTGCTGTTGTTGTTGTAGGGCTTTTAACCGCGCTTGTTATATCATCGCGTAATGCCAACCCACAAGTCGATGTCAGCAAAGTTGATGAGAATGCGATTCAAGTAGCGTCTAAGACAAACGGTAACATTGCCGACCATGTATTTGGCCTGGCTGCGAGTAAAGTAACACTTATTGAATATGGTGACTTCCAGTGTCCTGGCTGTGGTGGTGCATACCCACGCGTAAAGACGTTATCTGAAGCCTACAAAGGCCAAATTTCGTTTGTCTTCCGTAACTTCCCTCTTACGACAATCCACCCTAATGCCCGTGCTGCAGCAGGTGCTGCTGAGGCTGCCGGACTCAATGGAAAGTACTGGGAGATGCACAACATTCTCTACGAAAACCAAGCCGCATGGGAGAACCTCACCGGCGATGATCGAACAAATGCTTTTGCCGGTTACGCAACGACTATTGGTGTTGATAAAACCAAGTTCCTGGCGAGCCTCGATGATACAGCAGTGAACCAAAAGATATCGTATGACCAAGCAATTGCTAAAAAGATTAACGTTGACTCAACCCCTACGTTCTACCTTGATGGTGTGAAACTAGACAGTAGCGTATGGAGTGACGAAGCAAAGTTCGCTGATGCGATTAATGCTGAGCTGGCAAAAGCTGGTATTACACCTCCGGTCTTTACCCCAACGGCCGAATAAAAGATCTATAGAAAGCAAAAACACCCCGGTGCCTTGGGGTGTTTTCTTTTGTTTGTAACATCTTGTCAGAAGACAAGACATCGGATTTGAATCAAACGATTCTACTGTGCAATATACAGTTGCCATTCGGCAGGCACCACATCCACGGCGATCTTTTTGCGCCTTGAAGGCACAAATTCGATTGCTATTGGCATGTGATTTTTACTCCTTGTACTAACGTACAGCCTCACGCGCTTCGACCTTTAAATTAAATGTTTTGGCGCGAGACACATCATTTATACTACCAAATTGAGGGACACTAGTCAAGAATGCGCGTGTTGCGATACCGCTATTGCTTCCATCATAGCCCTTATGATTGGGCCATGCAAGAGGTTATTAGATTTCGCTAGGAGTATCACTAATACGAGCTGAGGCAAGTGGTTTTTCTTTAATAAACCAAGTCAAGATTGCACCAACGGCAACGATACTAGCAGCAACCGTAAAGATCGTCTTGAGACTACTACTAAATGCATCCACAATCTTTTTACTATAGTTGTTTTGATGAGTTGTGAAGGTATCCGTTGCTGCTTTTTGGACAGGCGCAGGCAATGTGATAATGCTCTTTTCAAAGCCACTAGTAATGTGCGACTTCACCGCTGGAGAGTTAACGTTCAAAAGATCGTTTGCATCAGTTGTACTCGAAATGATCTGGCTCGACTGTGGCGACTGACGTAGCGTTTGAATATACGGGTCGTTTTTCATGTCGCCAAGGCTAGAGGCAATACCAATTGTGAGTAGGCTGCCAAAGACTGCCGTACCGACAGTTGAGCCAAGGCTTCTAAATAACTGTACGGAACTCGTTGCAGCACCAAGATCTTTCAACTCAAACTCATTTTGTACCGCAAGGTTCATAATCGGCATAGCCATACCTACGCCGAGGCCTGTAAATACCATAACAATTGCTTCAAATAAGTAGCTCGATGTCGGTGTTAGCAGGGTGAACAGTGTAATCGAACTGGTCATAATAATAAAACCTGACACGATGATTGCTTTGTATTTACCAAGTCGAGACACAATCTGGCCAGTACCAATGCTCGCTGTCATGAGGCCTGCCATGAGTGGAAGAAGCATCAGGCCTGACTGCGTTGGCGTTGCGCCAAAAACTTGCTGGTTAAACTGTGTAAGGTACAAAATGGCACCAAGGAAGGCTGCGCCGTGGAGTAAGGCGATAATCGTAAGAATCGAGTAGTTACGATTTTTAAAGAAGCGAAGGTTAATGATTGGCTCACTTGCGCGACGCTCGACAATTATAAGTGCGCCGAGTGTCAGTGCACAAATGGCGTACATAATAACACGGAGTCCAACTAAACTTAGCCCCGTTGAGCTAAGAAGACCTGAGAAGATTTGACCGGTATTATCAACTGCCAAGATGAGTGTTGCGAGGAACACTGCAACGAGGCCTGCACCGAAGTAGTCGACACGCGGTTTGTTGTCGTGCTTAAGTGGAGGGCAAATAATAGCGATGACAATAAAAGCGATCACTGCAACTGGAGCATTAATCCAGAATGTCCAACGCCAGTCGGTCGTTAACCCAAGGAGATGATTACCATCAGTCAGGAATCCACCAAGAAGTGGTCCAACAACCGACGCAATACCAAATACTGCACCGATAAGTCCCTGCCATCGTCCCCTTTCACGAGCTGCGAAGAGATCGCCAACAATCGTGAATGCGTTGGCAGTAATAATACCACCGCCAATACCCTGCAGGGCTCTTGCTCCGATCAGCCAAATAACACTTGGGCTCGCACCACTCAAAATCGAACCGATACCGAAGATCGCCACTCCAATTAAGAGAATGCGGCGGCGGCCAAATAGGTCTGAGAGCTTTCCTGCAATAGGTACCGTAATGGTCGTTGTGAGTAAGTAAGCGGTGACAATCCAGCTCAAAGAGTCAAAGGCGTTAAAGTCCTGGACGATCTTGCCAAGGGCTGTTGAAATGATCGTTTGGTCAAGGGCAACCAAAAAAAGGCTGGCCATGACAGACAACATAATAATAATTTTGCTACGAAGAGCTAGATGGTGATTCATATGTTATTTCTCTTTCTTGTTTTTGAACGCTTTGAAGTTTTCAACTTGTAGGTTCATCTGCTCAATAAATTCTTCGAGCATTTCTTCTTTGATGAGTCCTATGACGCCTTTACCCTGAGTGCCGACAACGTAGAGTCGATCGCCAGCCGTAATACTAAGCTCTTCCCGTGCATCTGCCGGGATAACGATTTGTCCTTTTGTACCGACTGTCGCGGTACCATAGAGCTTTTTATTATGCATGTAACTTCCTTTTATATACTCCTTAGTATACTGGGTATGAAAAGTATGTCAAGTATGAATAGTGGTGGATGTAGATTTTACAAACGCGCAGGCCATTTCCTCTGTTATACTACGGATACAATGGATCGTGTTTCCCAACCTAAAACACTCTCTCCCGTCACTCTCGAAGAGACGAGACAGCGAGTTGATGTCGTCCTAAAGAGCTTTTTTAAGGACCGTATTCACGATGCAACTCACATTGATAGAGCCTATGGTGATCTTTGGAAAGCATCAAGTAAACTATCAGCAGCTGGTGGTAAACGACTGCGTCCCTACATGACACTGCTTACCTACCAGACAATGGGTGGCACTCAAATCGACGAAATTGTACCAATCGCTGCCGCACTCGAACTACTCCACCTTGGCTTGCTTGTACACGATGACATTATTGATCGCGACTATATTCGCTACGGCGTCGCTAATATTTCTGGCATATACAATGAACTCTATGAGCCATTTATTAAAGATGTTCCCGAACGGCAGCACTTTAGCGACAGTGCAGCAATTCTTGCTGGTGACCTTTTGTTATTTGGCGGACACGACCTGCTCCTTACAAGTACACTACCTGCTGAAAAAGTACGTATCGCTGCAAAGATTTTTAACAACGCCGTATTCGTCGTTGCTGGTGGTGAACTACTTGATACAGAATCCGGCTTTCGACCGTATGGTAGCATTGATGCACTCACTGTTGCCCGTTATAAAACAGCTCACTATTCTTTTGTCACACCTCTTCTTATGGGTGCTCGCATGGCCAACTGTTCTGATACGATGTGCAATAAACTTGAAGAATTCGGTATCAATCTTGGTATTGGCTATCAACTGGTTGACGATCTTCTTGGAGTTTTTGGTACCGAATCAGTCACCGGTAAGTCTGCCATAAATGATCTTCGCGAGGGAAAACACACCTATTTAATTGAACAATTCAGAAAACTTGCAAGTAGTGCACAGCTCGAGAAGTTTGAGCAGCTATTTGGCAGCGATACCCTAAGCGAGCAAGGTGCCCAGGACCTTCGTAAGCTCCTTGTCGAGAGCGGCGCAAAACAGTCAGTTGATCTTCTCGTTGATACGTATATGTCTCGCACGCTTCAGACCTTAAAAGATGTCGAAATAGATGATATATACAAAAAGCAGTTCGAAACACTTGTTGGCGTTGCCCTAAAGCGAGTTTTCTAGCAAAGCCTCTATTGCTAACTTTTTTGTTGAGGTTGTTGTGATGACATTGATTCCTGCTGTTGTTCATCTGGGCTAAACATTGCTGGTACATCACCGCCAACGAGGGCCACGTGAAGTGATTTCATAATCTCAAGTTGATGTTCATTGAGCCGTGTTAGCTGTTCGATTTCGTGCTTAGCGCGAATATTCGTTTCGTAGTCGTGCTTGGCCATCGCAGCACTAATGGCATCTTGACGTTTAGCTGCGATAAGCAGAATAGCACCTTGTAGCCCTGCAAGCATCGAAAGAAAGAGGTTTAAAAGGATAAACGGATACGGATCCCAGTGAAAAATTGGTGCCATGGTATTTAGGACTGCCCATATACCCATAAAAAGAATAAATAACAATACAAAAGGCCAACTCCCCATGCCATTGCGCATTCTATCGGCAGCACGTTCACCCGCAGTCAGTTTTGCTTTTTGTGTTCTGTGCCAGTTATAAATCATGTTTCTTAGTATACCTTAAGCAATATAGTGTGTCATTTATTTGCGCATATAGTTTGATACTTTACTGCGAGCAGTTCGAGCGCCAAAGAAACGGTTAAAGATGTCACCACCCCAGAAGCCAAGTGTCACACCTACCGCACTAAGATACAGCGGTACAGGTGTCTCGAACCACGAAGAGCTGAGAATGTTGTTTACGACCTGTGCAAGCGGCTGAGATGATGTACCCGTCACCTGTACAGCCGACTCACCGGTTGCGGCTTTTGACCCATGATCGGTTAGCTGGACATCGATATTATAGATCCCGGAACTTGCATAGTGGACATTTACTGCTTTATAGCCTGGTTGATCGAGACTTACAAGTGTCGTATCGCCACTTCCCCATTTAAAATCGAGGGCATATGGCGGGGAACCACCCCATACAAGCACACCAATCGTGTGATCCTGAGTCACGGCAACTATCCGTGGCACACACACCACAGCAACGTGTGGTTCACCACCGACAGGAAGCGCACCAGACTGCTGATAGTCAGCACATTCGGCTGATGTACCCGTCGTAATAGTACTGACACCTGGAATAACAAGCGGACTAACGGGCAACTTAGGAACAGTTACTTCAGTCGTTGGCGTATCCGCACTAAAAGTCACCGTCACAGCAGGTGTATCCGGGCCTGCTTGGTTAATTGCATCAAAGTTGCGGGCCGTCAGGACATTCTTACCAGCATGTAGCTGTACATTGACGCTAAACACACCTGCACTTGTACAATAATTCGAACTTGATAGCGAACCATCGTTATAGACTGTGACGAACGAGTCGGGTAGACACGTTCCGCTCACGACGCTCGGATTGATATTAACGATAGTAAATCCATCAACCGGTGACGTAATAGTTGCCCCGACTGTTGGTGGTGGAGCCTGTACGATTGCTCCTATTGTCACACTTTCGGCACGTGTCATATTCTGACTAATGACCAAAAAGAATCCAAGAACAAGCAAGATACCCATCAGCGCTACATATGAACTGTGCCTGAAATGGAGCAGTTTACCTGTATGTTTATGCTCAACTAACTTGAAGTGTTTTAGCACAGGTCGTTTTGCATGAACGAGTTTAATAGCCATCGGCTTTTTCGTTCGACTTTTGGTGCTACTTTTTCGTATTACTAGAGGTTTTTTGGTCATGTTTTTGTATTGCTTTTGTGATGATACGTTTATTATACACCCTTACCATCCGCACAAGAATGAAGGTGATGGTCGCAAGTGCCAGTAACACAACCAACACAAGCTTGTACGGGATGATCCAAAAATCTGTCGTGGCAGTCATTGCCTGTCCTGAGGTACCATAGCCAAGGGCAAGGTCTGCCGTGTAGTGACCGAACATCCACGAGTTATTGAGTGTTATATCAAACCTTCGGATACTACTCGGAAGTACATTTGATTTCTGGTCGTTAACAGGTAGCGTTGCAACTAGGCCACCAAACATATCGTGCACGAGGATCTGGCCAAAAGGCTTAACATGCACATTACCTTCGTTTTTAATACGTACAACTAGGTTGAGCGGTGCTTTTTCAAAGAAGCCTGTGGCTTTATCATCAGTAGTCGCAGTTGTAAATGAAGCTACTGAGGCTTTTTCAGTAATGTTACCGTCAACGCTGATAAGGAACAGCATACCTGTGCTTGCAGAAAGGCCAATGCCTGCGCTCTGCGGTGTCGGTGCAACGCCAGAGAATCGTAGCGTACCATAATGGCCACCAGACTCAGCATTAGTAGGTATATTGATTTGAACGTTAATTATTATTGCTTGATTCGCTTTGATCGTTACTTGCTTGACGACCGATACCCATGTACGGATAGATACTGCATCCGGCAGTGTACTATCGAGCAAAATGCGCGGTGAGCCAGTTTCGTCTTGGGACGTGAAGTCGTTAACAGCGGCATAATATGTGTGATCCTGACTTGTGACATTCGTAAGCGTCACAGGAACACTATAAGAGCTTCCTTTTTGAACTTTACTCTGTTCCACAATAACAGGAGTAATTTGTAGTCCCTCTACTGCCCCAGCAACATTGCTCTGTGCAGAAACACTACGAGCAGATAAACCGATGAGCGTTGCCATAGCAGCAACGCTCAGTAAGAAAATCGGTAGAAATTTCGCCTTTTTCGTCATTTAGAAGTTTGGCGTAGCAACGTAGTTCAAGGTTGTTGTATATGAACCTGCAGGAGTTGATCCAGCAATGTTGGCGATGTAGCTTGCGGTGTATGTATTGCTATTTGTTGGAGCTGCTGCAGATGCAATCGTGTCACCACTATTAAACTTGAACAAGTTAGTTGTATTGTATCCAGCAGATGGAGCGCCCGTACCAGATCCTGATACAGCAGTCCCTACTGACGGAGTCGTGTTACTCATTAAGTTGAAGCCGAACTGACTTGTATTAGTCGTAGATGCTGTCGCTGCTGTGAGGCCAGTGATGGTACCCGCAGAAGATGTGAGCGTATTACCTGTGTAGGTGATTGAATAACCACTGGCAGCATTTGTTGATGCTGTCATAGTTGTCGTACCATCCTTACCAGTCGTACCAGTTGTTAGCGTACCAAGAGCTACTGTGGCTGCTGACAGGGTGAAGGTCAATGCTTCGTCGACGGTTGCAGTCACTGTAACTGCACCAGCAGTTGAAGCAGCAACGGTACCGGTATCGATAGGAGTCGTCCATCCAGAGTCTGAATATGTTGTCATGCGTACAAAGAATGTTGCATTTGAAGTACTTGGATTAGTGACTGTTGAGAAGCTAACGGCCTGGCTACCACTTGGCACGGTTGCGTTTGATGCATTCAAAACACGAAGCGAACCAGCCGTTGCAGTGCTAGCAGTCCAGCCAGATGCTGCGCCAAGTCCAGTTGGTTGAGCAGTGAGCGTTGAGCCAGTAATCGTAAAGCCCGCAGGAGTCGTACACGTACCACTGGCTGTTGTACAAATGGTAAATGATGCCGACTGAATAGCGGTCCCCGTCGTAGGTACCGTAAATGTGAAGGCGTATGTCGTACTTGCACTTGGTGCTGAACTACCGATGACTACTTTGCGTCCGGTAATGGATGCTGCAGAAGCCATCGCAGGCACATAAACCGTGATTAGGCTCATGACTGTAATGAGGGTGACCACTTTATTAGCAAATGATCTCAATCTTGATGTAGGCATAATATGTCCTTTATGTTTGTTTAATAAGCACTATCTAAATGATATAATAGCACAAGCATGAAGAAAGTAAACAAAAATTATATTCCGATTTTCTTCGCTTCAGCTCTTATGCCTTTCGTTGCCAGCTCCGGAGTTTTCGCTCAACCGTATGGAACTGGCGCATATGATGCAAATGTGCCCTATGGAAACCAAACCTCAATCACTATATCCGCAGGTAATGTTTCTATTGCAGCAACCGCGAGCAATACCGGTCAACTAAGTACCGCAAGTGGAAACGTGGTTGTCACCTCTACGGACGTTGTTGGCTATAAGCTCTATATCAGTGCTATAGGCTCTACGAGCCTAACAGCCTCTGGAGCAACAATACCGGCCTCTGGTAACGTCACAGCGGCAGCACTTAGCACAAACACCTGGGGATATAATACTGATGCATCAACCAACTTTATTGGGCTAACAACAACTAATACACTACTAAAGAGTTTTACGGGGCCAACGACTACGGGCGATACGACAGCAGTCACATACGGCGTTAAGTTGGACTTTTCCAAGCAAGCAGGCAGCTATTCAACAACCGTCCTCTACACGGCTGCCCCTCAAACTACCTAGCCTCAAGCTTCTTTTGTTTATTGTTCGTCACACGACGGCTGATCAGAATAGTAATATAAAACAAAATAGCCGCAATAATAATAAAGTCATACGAAGGCATATAGAGTATGTAGTGGGTTACGTGTGCTGTTGGTGCATCACCCATAGTGACATCATAGACTAGTTTATATATACCAGGCAGTTGTACGTGCGGTATGCTATCCTCTACCAAACGCACACTACTCGGGAGTATTAATGTGTTCCTGGACGTCGTCGCAACGGTTGAATCCCATAGTGTTTTAACGTTTAAGCTATACGTCGTTCGAAAATGAGTCGTCCCCGTGTTTTGCACCGTAGCTGTCCATGACGCTGAGCCACCTGTAATCCATGGCGTATTAAGTGATAACAAATGCCCTAGCATAGTCACATCACCCGCTACAGTAATGTACAGTAACGATGCAACACGCTCCTGTGAAGCCACTCCACCACTTCCCGTCAGAGTTGTCGACGCAAATAGACTAATATAATGCCCCCTCGGTTCAGTACCAATTGGCACGCTGATGGTATAGCCGACCGTTTGGCTTTTGCCAGGAAGTAACGTAAATGTGTCAGTCGTAAAATGAACCCATTTCACAAGGGCTGACCCCGGATCAAATGAATAGTCATATTGTATGTCCGTAACGCTAAAGCCTTCGGCTGACATGTTAACTGTCATATCTTGAGTTGTCGTATTGTAGATCGTAACATTTCCAGACATAACCGTACCTGGCGGAATCTCGAGTTCTGTACGAACAGGGGCGATTGTAAGACCCTC
This sequence comes from Candidatus Saccharibacteria bacterium UBA6039, assembly GCA_002427805.1. Classification (GTDB taxonomy): domain Bacteria; phylum Patescibacteriota; class Saccharimonadia; order Saccharimonadales; family Saccharimonadaceae; genus UBA1547. The sequence goes on along the minus strand of DIZB01000030.1, from coordinate 11,458 downwards.
CTGTATATGTGTAGCCGCGCTTACTCGATGCGAAAAACTAAATGCAGATAAAGATACGGTAGCGATAATAACCACCAAGCCCAGACTCAAAATATAGCTTACCTGTTTAACTACCACACCCACCTTATGTACCTATCATCCCTTTACGACCCAGGCCGTACCATCCCATACTTTGAGCGGTTTGATTACCCATGCCGTACCATCCCATACTTTGAGCGGCTTATAGCCCCATGCCGTACCGGTCCAAACTTTCATACCAGTGTTGAGCGCGGTGTTGACCACGGCAATAATACGCGAGGCATATATCGGCGAACTCACCGTATTGACAGTCATCAGGCTAGCTACTGGCATTGTCATAAGTCCTCCACGACTACGGTAGGCCGATCCTGTAGCTGATGATAACGTCACGTCCGTAGGCGTTGTCGTAGGATTGTACTGTAATTTAGCCGAATCAGTCGAAGAAGCATCAGCACTAATTTCATGGTAGTATTGAATGCTCGCACCATGCCATTGCAGTGGTAGCCAGTAAATGTAATCCGTTTGAAGGCCTAAACCTATGGAGGTATTGGCAACCAGATACTGTGGTTCAACCTTGGTGACGCTTGTCCCCGACTGGTTTATCACAATCTTTGCTGTATATATATCATAGCTATATGATGTGTTCCTGATAACCGAAGCAATGCGGTAGTTTGTTCCATCGATTGGCGTAAAGCTTACTCGTGGCGAAAGTGTCATAGCTGTTGAGTGATCGGCGTTAACGATTGTTGCAGCAGTTGACCAGGTTGCAAGATCGCCAAGGTTATCTTGTTCGAGCGTAATTGTTGTATTCGCTTGAGTCGACGATGTTGATACGATATATGTCACTTCTGCCGAAAATGTGGGTGATGAATCCCAGTTAGCTGCTGTATAATGCCAATATTTTGGGTAGGTCAGTGGTGACGATGTCGTATTTCTTTTCCCTCCCTCGTCATTACCGATCTCCACTTGTGTCTCCGTACTCGTAAGTAATCCAGTTCCTAAATCCTGAAGAATCACTATGCGAGCTGAAGTGAGCGTGACCTGCGAACTACTTGTCGTCTGAGGGATAGTGGTATATGCAGTTATAGCACTCGTTGGAAAAGTGAACGCTGCCGATTGAAACAGTGTAGGTTGCGTTGTACCACTTGGAATTGACACCGATACTATCAGACTGCTCGTTGACTGATTGTATACGCCAATAGTCTGCGCAACAGTGTCAGTATTCGTCGCAACAACCTCAAGTTGTGCTGTCAATGTGCCACCGTAGTTTGGCTTCAAACTAGACAGACCTATCGTTTGACCGGACGAAGATAGACTGACGGAGGTACCATCAATCAGATTGATCTCTTGCCGTATGCGCGTATTAGTAAACAGCCAGTTGACATTATTAGTTGCATCAACATTTGTCTTGTTGAATGCTGCAATGACCGTACCGCCAGAGACTGAGGCATCGGATCGAGAGACGTTGATATAAGAGACTGACAGTTGAACGCCCGTCACTTCAAGCAGCCATGTTCCAGTCGTTGCCGAATTTCTAAAGTAAATCAAACTGCCAGCTGTACCTACCCAGTTAACGTTGGTCACACTATAGGTGGCACCAGAAAGGTATTGAATACGTGCGGAGCCAGACCCGATTGTATACGCACCAGTTATCGTTGCAGCCACCGAAAATATAACGCCAGCGACAAAGCCAGTGCGCTCATTATCACTCGGGTTCGTACCAGATGTATTTGAAATGGTCAGATTGTAAAACGCCGAACCTGACGTCAGTGTACCAGCAAGCGTTTGTTGCGTAGTACCCGAAAGAGTTACCGTCGATGACGCTGCAGTAAAGGTACCGTTATTGGTCCAGTTATGTGTGATTATATATGCACTTGCACCCCCTGACGTTACGGTACCGTTAATCACAAGATCATAGGTAGTTAGTGATTCTGTCGCTCCAACAGTCAGCGTATTGCCAGATAATATTACTAGGGACTCATCACTATATACATTACCCGGATCCATCAATAGCGTTGCAGGTGAACCATTCGCACTATGCAAAATATGCGCTGAATCTTGGTCGTAGTCATACTTACCGAGATCATTTAGAACAAGGCTTTGTGTCTGCGTTGACCCAAGTGATAAGACATGAGTATTAAGTACCATACCCGTAATCCCACCTGATCCCCCATACGTTGTCACGGCAGTGGACACATTTGCAGACGACGCGCTTGATATAAAAACAGTTACAGCGTCGCCAGCAGTTGGTTGCGTCACCCCACTAATCGTCCAAGTACCGTTTGAAGCAATTGTCGTGGTTGAACCTTGAAGGGTGCTGTTGATAGCAACCGAAACAGTCCCGCTTGTTTGATTTGACGTGCCAGCGATTGTAAATGGGGGTGCAGTCACTATAATGCTCCACGTCGAAGACCATGCACCGTAAGTATTACTTCCCGTCGGGTCTATGGCTGCAACACGCCAGTAATACGTACCTGTGGCAAGACCTTGCTGTACGGCGTAATTTACTGCCGCGCCTGATGCGAATGGGTGCCCACTGCTAAAACCGGCATTGGTTGCCGAAAAGGCGGAGATAAGGGGGCTACCCGAAACACTATTAAATGTGTTCGTCGTATCAACTTGGACGTTATATTCGATCGCTTCAGACTGTGAATCGGTACCAGTAAAATTCACTGTAGGCGTGGTATTGGTAGTCGACGATCCATTGCTCGGACTATTTAATGAGACAGTAGGTGGAGTGTTAGTAAGTGTCGTTACCTGAACGACTAATCCATATGCGGTTCCGCTACTGTTGGTCGCATAGGCAGCTACTCTGTATCCAGTGCCCGCAGCAAGGCCTGTCACAGGAAGCGAATATGTACCGGTTGTAAATGATCCACTTTGATTAACCACACTATTCGCCGTTGTTGGCGTTCCAGATGTGCCCACCATATAACAGAAGCCACGGACGGTTGGATTAGCACCACCGGTGCTCGAAATCGTACCGTTGAAGGTTGCTGTCGTGTAGCTAACCGACGTCGCTGCTTGGGTACTGACTGTAGGAGCGCTGACTTTTCCAATAAAGTAAGCAGGGATGGGTATGTCGTTCCTAATAAACCACCAACAAAGATGAATTGGCTTCCATTTTTCAAGTTTTTTCTCATCAACAAAGTGCCTCAGTACGTTGTAGGCAAAGGTTGTAACTGTAACAACAATTAAAGCGAAGTTATTTTTCATCGTATTGGTAAGGTTGGTATATCGTTTACCATATAGTAATAAAAACGAGCGTCGTTGAGATCGAGCGTTTTGATGAGCTGAATCCCATCATAAGCCGACATATCTGCGCTGGTGTTGGTATGGACGATAATGTAATTCGCTTTTTGCTTCAAACTATCCACAAAATCCTGCTCATATATAAATTTGCTTTGCGATAAATCGCCATCATCAAACATGTCAACGATCACGGTGTCAAACGACTCACAGGTTTTTATATAATCCCGCGCATCGGCTTTGACGAGGTTAACATTATAAAAATCCTCGCAATCTTCAATATCGACCCCAGTAATTGGCACGTCGCCGTAAAACAAACGTATGAGGCCGGCCGTCGTCCCGCCTGCATATCCCAACATCAAAACACTCTTTGGAACATATTGTGGCACCAGGTAAATCCATGGCCCAAACGTAAGATAGGCAGTTGCAGGATAGACTGAACTGATATATCCTTTTGAATCCGTAATATTTCGTATTGGTATCATCAAGCGCCTTTAAATATTATGTTGTGTCGACCCACAAATCGCCCGTTGCTGGTGATGTGGGAGCAGTTGTTCCAACGCTCAGTTTTGTCATACCAGAGAATGTGGTCTGCCAGGATGGTATGCCACTATTAACGACAAGAGATTGGCCACTTGATCCTAGTGGCAACCGAATAAAATTGCCACTTACATCGCGATAATACATATCACCTGTAGCGCCAGATGTATCATCATATGATGCAAGCGTCTTGCGGGTTGGAGTACTGGTGGTAACATAGAGTTTATCAGCATTAAATTCGACCGCTCCAGCCTCAGCAGTTGTTAGTAAGGTGCCAGCGGTAAATTTAAGCGGAGCTGTACCCGCCGTCGCGGTCCCTGGCTGAATCGTGATGGTCTTGTGCCCACCGTTTTTTGATGTCGAAGTGTAGTTAGTATCCGCGTTGTAATGCTCTTTACCTAAAAAATTATTAAGTTCATCGCCCCATACGCCATCGTCGCTATTTACCGTTGGAAGTCGTTGATCGGCCATGACTAGCGAGATCCGTACTTTCCACTGCCAAAGCCTATTTTCTGTGCGCTGGTATCCTGATTCTTTTTCTGATCAGCTTCAATGAGTGTCGCAATGATTCTGAAACCGGTCAGACTAATGAGGAATAAACCGCTATATTTCAAGAAGGCTCTACGATCCATTTCCTGGTCGCGCAGTTTAGTTAGTAACTCACCATGTATCACTCGCAGTACCCCTATATATCACCCTATTTTTTGAGCAATATGTATCTCTCTAATCATAAGCTAGACTATGCGATAAATCAATCGTAGAACTACTGTATGTATTGAACGATCAGGTGTCATATTTAAGTTGTATCTCAGTCATCTCGATGTATCATAAATGAAGATGACAGAACAAAACAAATACCGATTGCTTATCGGCCTAATAGTTCTTACTATTTTGCCTTTACCGTTTACGTCGCAAATTAGCATGCAACTTTTTACGAGCGCCCCCTCTTTGATGCTCTATGCCTCATCGGTCCTTGGATACCTAGGTATCGTACTACTCCTCTGGATGTACGTACTAGGAACAAAGTCGGTTATAGGCCTTTACTTCCGCGACATGGCATCGGTTATGAAGCTCCATAAATGGCTTGGTACATATGGAGTTGTATTTATCTTCGCTCATCCTATCGCCGCAGCACTTGCCTATGGCCAAAATGTCATTCTCTACACATTCGTGCCTAACCTCTCAACGTCGTATGAAATCTACGTCACATGGGGGAGATTTGCACTATATGCCCTACTGATTGTGTGGCTCACATCCGCTATCGTACGAGGCGCCATTGTCTACCGACCATGGAAATATATTCACTACGTTGCTTACCTTGCCCTGCCATTTGCACTGATTCACATCCCGACCATCGGAACTGCTTTTGGGAGCGAAAAAGGTGCAAAGTTTTACTTCTTTGTGGCGACAATCGTATGGGTAGTATTTAGCTTACTGCGCTTTAGGCACCTCTTTATGAAGGGAAAGCTAAGCTACAGTATTAAGTCACAACAAGCCGCCACGGATGAAATTATGTACCTCACACTCACGCCGAACCAACCAGAGCGCATGTCACATTTTAGGGGTCAGTTTTTGTATCTTCAGATGAACCTACTTGGTGAAGGCCATCCCTTCTCGATCTTGCAACAGGACCAGGCGAATGGACAACTAACGGTCGCATATAAAAAATTTGGTCGCTTTACAAAAAAACTAAGTAGGCAACCGGCTGGTACAACAATCTTCGTTGATGGGCCATATGGCGTGTTTACAGAAGAACTCGTCGACTACCCGGCCACTCCCGTGGTCTATGTCGCTGGAGGCATTGGCATTACGCCGTTTGTTGACCATATCCTGACTGATACCGCCGAAGAACAGTGGCTATTTTATGCCAACCGTACGAATGCCTCGGGCGCCTTTGCAGGTACGCTGCAGGCAAAACTTGGCGACCATTTCGTGCCAGTCCTGAGTAACGACGCCTCTGCCCAGGCAGAACATGGCTATATGCGCGCCGAACTTTTTACAAAGTATTTACGCGACCCTCATGCCTACCACTACTTCCTGTGTGGGCCAGCGAAGATGATGGAAGTAACAGTGCTTGCACTACTCGAACTCAACGTACCAGCTGAGCAAATTCATACCGAGGAGTTTACGTACTAGCTAATTGATCTTCCCGAATAAGGATTGTTTGTAGGGCGTACGCTTTGGTTAGTTTGATATCCTGAGTTGGGTCAATCAACAGAACTGTTGCGAGTGTATCGGCAATGAGTGCTGTGTCTGCCTTCACAAACGTTGCTGCAATATCGGATTCGCTCGGTGCCTTAATGCGTGGATCGATAATGTGATGGTAGGTTATATCACCTTGTTTCCAGATGCGCTTTTTGGTAGAGCTCACCCCTAGGGCACCGTGACTTATTTTGGTTGAGCCGATCATGAGAGAACTATCAAGTGGGTGCTCCAAGACGATCTCAATTGGCTCAAGCGAGCTGACTAGAATATCGCCGCCACCATTGATAATAAAATGTGGACGGTTATTATCTCGTAAAATCTTACCGATCTCATCAATTATCCAGCCTTTTCCAAAGCCGCCAAGATCAATTTCGACATTTTCAGGAATTGTAATCTCCCTGTTGCTCATCGTCACGTGGTCCCAAAGTGATGTGTGAATCCGTGACTTCGCATCGGCCGTGCCGTAGCCCAGCTGGCCAAGCGTACTACTAACCGAAATATTAAATATACCTTCGCTGGCCGTGAACATATCGCGGGCAAAAATAAGCATATCAACGAGCTCTTGAGGTGGGTTCTTGAGAGACTTCATTGTATTAAGCCTGCCAATGAATGACTTTGGAATAAACCGAGAATAATCGTCGTGAAAGGCGCGTATTCGTTTTAAAATCAACCGTTCAACGTCTGCATCTGGCTCGTCGTCAAGGATCTCAATCCACCAATGCGTGCCAAGTGATTCGAACTCAATGTTAGGCTTTGGCATTGTTTGTGATTGTACTCAATGCGTCATCAAACGCGCTCGTTGTGAGAGATGCGCCTCCAACGCGGCTTTGGGATGCATTATCGAGAGTCGAGCCTACGACAGCCGAGCTAATGCTCGAATTGAAGCTGTCAACGTAGCGTTGTGATTGATAACTATCGACCGTACTGCTGGTTTTTACATCAGTCACCGTACCGCCACTAATGGTAAGTGTCACTGCAAGGCTATTTTGTCCACCAGGAACATAGTAGCTGCTGGTTGCGTTGTAGGTGCCGTCTTTATAGCCCGAGGAGCTCGATGATGCTGCCACAGGCGTGGTCGAAGTCGTTGAGGCAACCGTACTTGCAGCTGGCGTCGACTGCGACGATGAAGTTGATGAAGTGCTGGTGCTCGTAAGACTACCCGATGGTTTTGCTGTGGCGCCACTAATAAACAGGAAGCCGCCAACTCCCAGGACAACCGCGACGGCGAGTGATCCAATAACTTTTGGTGTGTTTGTACTCGATGATTGCATAGAGCTACTCTAGCATAGGCAACTTGAAGATAAGCTGAATATTAAGCTACTTGAGCGAAATAATAATAACGACGGTGATAATAATGGCGACAATGATGATGAGTAGCTCAAGAAGTGTAAATCCGGCTTGTTTTTGGCGATTTTTACGCATAGATTTTCCCATTTATTCCTCTCTTTAAGCGTAGCACAATTGAGGTGGCAAGGCATAAGGATTATTGCTATAATCAAGCATTAGAGGAATACCGCTATAAAGAAGATAGGATTGGGCAAGATAGCGCATACCACAATGACCCGCACGCCAGGGTTTTTCGTCGTGGCAAGTATCTTGCTTCTGGCTATTGGGTTCACGCACACCGCCAAGGCTGATACGTTCTTGTCACAAAGCTATACATCGACTGAAGCCCTACCGCTTAACTCGATTGTCAGCTTGCAGAATAATACTTCGGATAAGGTGATACTCGCTGCTAGTAATAACGTCGATAACCTACTTGGTATCGTGGTCAATGCCGATAATTCGTCGCTCTCAATCACGAACGGCAAAGACAATGAAGTACAGGTTGCGACCACTGGCACGCTCGAAATTCTCGTTTCAACGATTAACGGCAACATCGCCCAAGGTGACTATATTACCGCCTCACCCATTAGTGGTGTTGGCATGAAAGCAACCAGTAACGTGCGTGTAATTGGCATCGCCCAAGGCGACCTCAACGAAAAAAATGGCAGCAGCGAAACCTACAGCGACAAAGACGGTCATGCACAAACAGTGCTACTCGGCCAAGTACCCGTGCTCGTGAATGTATCGAACTACTTCAAACAACCAGACAAAACGCTCATTCCGTCGGTAGTGCAAACAATCGCTAATGCCCTAGCTGGTCGATCAGTCAGTACCGTGCCAATCTTGATTAGTGCCGGCGTGTTCCTCGTTACCATTATCGTCGCTGTGAGTATCATTTTCTCGATGGTGCGAAACAGCATCATCTCCGTTGGCCGTAACCCACTGTCGCAATCTGCAATTTATCGAGACCTTATCCAAATGTCAGCGCTTGTGCTTGGTATACTAGCAGTTGGATTCGTGGCAATTTATTTAATCCTAACGAAGCTTTAACTCTATGAATACATTATTTTTACAAATTTTCCTCATCATCACCGTCTTTCTCGCCGGCATACTTGCTACCATTGCCGCCTACCATGCGCTTGCACATTTCAGACCCCACCCAGAAGAGAAAAAACCCCACCCAGTTGATCAAACAGTTCACTTACCTGCAGATGTGCGCCAAAAACTGCTAGGTGTTGCTCAGAGTAACTTCCAGAAGGTGCTTGATCACTCGGCGAGTGAACTGGAGACAGACCTAAAATCGACAGCCGAAAAACTCATATCACAACTCGATAAGCTTGGTGTTGAGCTGGTGACAAGCGAGATGCAGCGCTACAAAGCAAGCCTTGAAACACTCCGCATGCAAACCGAGGAAACAGTAGCAGGTGGTAACGCCGATATTGCCGCTCATCAGACAGATATTAAAGCAAAGCTATCAGCTCGTCAGACCGAGCTCGAAGCGAAGCTAAACGAAGAAATAACTGCCGAAAAGCAGCGCCTTCTTGACCAGATCGACACGAAGCTTGGTGACGCCGTGGCTTCATTCCTGATTGAAACGTTGCAACACAATGTAGATCTTGGCAGTCAAAGTGCCTACCTGACGAGCATGCTTGAAGAGCACAAGGCCGACTTCGCTAAAGAGATTAACGATGAAGCTTAGTTTGCCAAATAGCGTCGGCTCACAGCAAGACGTCACGGCGCTACAACGCGAAGTCAAAGAATACGCACGTTGGTTTGCGCATGAGGCAATTAAAAAGCGTATCAGTGTAAAGCATACGTCCATTCCACCCGCGACAACGCCAGGTGCTGCGCAGTTGATTCACGAATGGAGCGCCAAAGAAACGCTCACCTCTCACCGGCTTGATGAGCTTATTAAAGAACTCGAACGTTACGGCGACAAAGCACCGACGATTACAATTACCCTGCCCGCTCCACCGACAAACGATATTAAAGCAACGCTTGTCGGCTGGTGCCGCAAAAATATCGCGTCGGACATTTTAGTAACCTTCCAGTTTAACGCTACGATCCTCGGTGGTATGGTGGTTCGATTTGGTAGCCACGTGTACGATTGGTCGTTCCGCCGTCAGCTGCTCGCAGCGCGTGATGCATTCCCTGAGGTACTGCGTCGTGTTTAATAACCAAACCTTTCAACGTCTGGTTGAAGCCGATAATCTTACTGGCGAAGTAATAGCCGTCAATAGCTTCATCATTGAGGTGAAGGGCCTTGAGGGTGTGCGGCTTGGGTCGCGAGTGCTATTTGAAGACGGCCAACATGGCTTGGTGCGTGAAGCATATGGCGACAAAGTAATCTTATATAACATTGACTCAGAGAAAATGGCCCCAGGCACCCTTGCTGTTGTACAAGAAGATATCTTGAACGTTCCTGTGGGTAAGGGCCTTGTTGGTCGCGTGGTTAACCCAATGGGGATACCCCTCGACGGCAAGGGGCCGATTAAAACAACTGCAACCTCGGGTATTTTTAACCCGGCACCAGGCATTATGGCCCGCAGCATGCTCAACGAACAGCTCGCCAGTGGCGTCACAGCTGTCGATATGTTCTTCCCTGTCGTACTTGGCCAACGTATTGCGATCTTAGGTGACAGTAAGTCTGGTAAAAGTACGTTTTTGAGCCAACTGAGCGCCAACCAAGAAGGCACCGACCGCATTGTGGTGTATGTGTTGATTGGGAAGCGTAAAGTTGATATCGAGCAGCTTCTTGCTGGTTTGCGTTCGTCTGGTGCGATGGATCACACCATCGTGGTACTAGCTGATATTTTTGACTCCCTCGCTCAGTCGTATTTAGCACCGTATGCCGCTTGTGCCATGGCGGAACACTTGTGGTACGGTGGTGAAGATGTAGTGGTTATTTACGACGACCTTTCAAGCCACGCTGAAGCCTACCGCCAACTTTCACTCCTCCAAGAAGTAGATCCGGGTCGTGATTCGTATCCGGGTGATATTTTTTATGCCCATTCAAGTTTATTGGAGCGTGCTGGTAAGTTACTCAAAAATGGCAAAACGCTCACATCACTTCCGGTCGTCCTCACACCAAACGACGATATCACCGCCTATCTTTCAACCAGTATTATGTCTATTACCGACGGACAAATCATCTTGGATCTTGGCGTCTTTCGTCAAGGCAATCGACCAGCTGTTAATGCCGGTCTATCCGTCTCACGTGTCGGTGGTCAAGCACAAACTGTTCGTCAAAAAAGGCTATCGGGAACGCTATTTAAATTGCTTGCCCGCTATAAACAAGCTGAAGAATTCTCGCACTTTGGTTCAAGCCTTTCAAAAGACGCCCGGATTGACCTCACACTTGGTAAACAAATCTACGAGGCACTCCAACAACCACCAGAAGTGCGTCTGACACTAAATGAGCAACAACTCATGCTTGAAACCATCATCTTAGGTGGTGGTGAAGTTGATATTGATGTTGCTGCACTCAAAGAAACAGCCAAAAAAGAAGCCCCAAAAGTGAAGAAAGAAGAAGATTTTGATCGCCTTGAAGCAGAGCTCCTCAAAAAACACACCATTAAGGCCAAGGAGCCTGAAGTGCTCGCCGTTGCCGAAACCGCTCCTACGACTACACCTGCAGAGGAAACGAAGTCATGAGGCGAGCCAGTGCAATTGAAAAAGAAAGCATCCAGATCACGACGGTCGAAGATTTAACGAGTGTGTTTGAAAGCATCGCCAGTACGCAGGTTGCTAAGGTGAAGACAAAAGTAGAACTGTCGAAGGAGTTTTTCCAGCTTCTATGGGCACGCTATACCTCCATTCGTATCGACCCCGCGAGTCGTATCACCAACCGCGAGCCAGGTGATGGCGAGTCACAAAAAGTCTATGTTATTATCTCGGCCGAAGCAGGGCTGAGTGGCGATATCGACCAGCGACTCATCGAAGTCATGCTTCAAGATTATGATCCAAAAACAACCGATATCATCGTACTTGGTAGTCACGGCGCCAACCAACTGACACAACGCGGGATACACTTTAGCCGCTTCTTTCAGGTGCCAGAGACTGACAAGTACATCGATGTGAGCCCCGTCATCGAAGCTGTTTACCCCTACAGCCAAGTCGT
>DIZB01000016.1:4568-5039 GCA_002427805.1 Candidatus Saccharibacteria bacterium UBA6039 | reverse complement strand
TATAAGAGACAGGTATATGAATGCTAAGGATGCCGCAGCCTTCCAAAACGACCTCTCGGGTACAATCGGCGGTGGTATTGGGGCCGAGGTGAGCACTCGCAATGATAAGATCACTATTATTCGCACGTTGAAGGATAACCCAGCCGAAAAAGCGGGTATTCAGGCTGGTGACATTGTGGTGACAATCAACGACAAGTCGACGACTGGTATGACGGTTGACCAAGCCGTTGCGCTGATTCGTGGTAATCCAGGTACAACGGTGAAGCTATCAGTCCAGCGAGGCAGCGAAATCAAAGACTTTACGATTACCCGCGCAACGATCTCTAACCCAAGTGTTACCAGTACCATTACAAATGGCATCGGTACACTTACGATCGGTCGATTTGACGACCAAACAGGTGATTTGGCGCGTGCAGCGGCCCAAGATTTCAAAACCAAGAACGTGAAGGGGATTATTCTCGACCTTCGAGG
>DIZB01000016.1:3885-4245 GCA_002427805.1 Candidatus Saccharibacteria bacterium UBA6039 | reverse complement strand
ACAAGACGTGGCTGGCCTATGGCTTGATAATAAGCTTCTTGTTACCGAAAAGAGTAACGATCAGGTTATGGATACAGTCACAACTGGCAGTAATGCGATCCTTGCGGGCATTCCGACTGTGGTCCTCGTAAACTCAAGTAGTGCCAGTGCGAGTGAGATTGTTTCGGGGGCATTACAAGATTATGGTACCGCAAAACTTGTTGGTGAAAAAACGTTTGGTAAGGGGAGTGTGCAAAAGCTGATTGACCTTCCTAACGGAGCTGAACTAAAGGTAACGATTGCGAAGTGGTATACGCCAAACGGTAAGAACATTAACCAACAAGGTATTACGCCAGATATCGCAGCTAGCCTGACTCAGGC
>DIZB01000016.1:0-3608 GCA_002427805.1 Candidatus Saccharibacteria bacterium UBA6039 | reverse complement strand
ATCGCAGCTAGCCTGACTCAGGCTGATGTTGACGCTGGTCATGATCCGCAAATGACTGCTGCGTTGAAGCAGCTCGGCCAGTAGAGCTTGTGTTAATAATGATTAATGTAGTACTATAAAGGGTAATATGGATACAAAGAAAAAGATTCTCCTTGTCGAAGACGACGTTGCGTTATCCGCTGTCTATAAATCACGTATGGAGCTTGAAGGTTTCGAGATTCGTGAAGTTAGTAACGGGGAAGATGCACTCTCCGCTGCTATGGACTTCAAACCTGATCTCATTTTGCTTGATGCCATGATGCCAAAGATAAGTGGTTTTGACGTGCTTGATATCCTTCGTAATACCCCTGAAACACATGACATTCGTGTCATTATGTTGACAGCCCTTAGTCAACCTAAGGATAAAGAGCGCGCCGAAGCACTCGGCGTGAACGATTACCTCGTAAAGTCACAAGTAGTGATTGGTGATGTCGTTGAGCGCGTGAAATTCCACCTTGGAATGCTTGAACAAAAGCCAACTGAATAAAAATTGTAGCCTTTATAGAATAACCCCTATAACAACGGGTTGCTTTTTTGTAAAGCTTATGCTATAGTGATTATATAAATAAGGACAAATAAACAATGCACAATCCAAATATGATTTCCGTACCAGTAGAATTTCAATCAGCTAAACCTGAAACAGAAGTTGTTCCTGTACGTTTCGGTGAAGTCGTACCTCACGAGACAGGTAGGGGTATTATTGCACTTAACATGACACCCGAGCAGACTGCTTCAAAGCTCGCAGAAAAGGAAGCAAACGAACGCATGCTTCAAGCGGCTACTGACTCAGTTAAAGATGCTTACGCTAAAGCTGACGAAGCTAAGCACGAACAGCTATAATATAAGACGTCCTTTTCTTGTAAAGCAACCCTTCTCGTAAGGGTTGCTTTTTTATAGTACTTATGCTATAGTAATTATAAAGGTAATAAAAACAAACATATGAGCGATTCAAGCGACAAAGACCCACTTATTCAAGAACAGAGTGCCGAACAGGACAAACAGGTTGATCTTATGTTGCTTCCGAGAGTTGAACTGAGCATTGCAGAGTTTAATCGATTATCTGCGGCTAACCTAGAGCCAGATACTCCAGCTGCCACGGATGATGAGATTGCCGCATTTATGGCAGAAAAGGGTCTGACTGTAGGCAAGGATATTATCGTGAGCCTCGATGATGGTCGTTCGCTGGTAATTGATACTCGTATTGAAGACTTCGGAACCGTTAATCCAAAGCTAAGTGAACAGCTTGCAACCCTTATTGGCACGCCCGAAGAAGGTAAGCCAACACCTGAAGTCACTGAAATTCATAGTGAACAAGCACTTGACGGTGTGAAGGATCTTGGGGTTGAAGCAGTCAAGGATGCGGCCCTGAAGAGCCCAGAAGACAAGTCTGAGCGTCAAAAACAAGAACTTTTCGAGCATATTGGTGAAGTCCGTAATCAATTAGGTCTTAAGCTGGCGTCTTTTGCTGATCAGTTCCGCTATCGTGAAGATCGAGAGTCAGAGGGTAAGACAAAGGTAGAGCTAATCCGCGATATTTTTGTCACTGTCGGCAGAGAGTTTGATAATGGTGCAATTGATGTGAACGAAGCTTCTCGTAAGCTTGAGGGCGCTTTGACGCAGCTTGAGGCTGACATTATGGCCGCACGTTCGCCGTTTGATAGGACTGAATTAGCCCGGGCGATGTCTGGCGAGGCTGCGCAGCAGTTTGGTGATAAGGAAATTACCGACCTTGACCGTACGGTAGGTGAGCTTAATAGGGTGCTGGGCATCGCCGAAGGAGATCTCGCTGACTTAAAGACCCTTACTAATCGTTTTATCGCATCTGTTCGAGAAGAGTTACAGGTGGCTACGTATGCCGCGAGGGAGCGTGGACAAACACAATCATTCCGCTCTGCGATTGAGTTTGCGACCACCTCGCTTAATAATGGTATACTGAACGCCGACTACGAATTGCGTTTAAAGGTAAAGCTCTTACAGGACAATCTGCCGGACATAGGTAAATAAGACCTTTTTATAATAAAAATAACCTCTTCAGCGGAGGTTATTTTATTGTCGAGGTTCTATTTAGCTAACAACAACTTGTGTACGAGGGGCAGTTTTGCCTGTAAAACGGCTTTTGCGTACTTTGTTGAAGCCAACAACACCATCGATAGCGGCGTGAATAGTGAAGTCCTTGCTAATGAAGGTACCAGGGCCTGATAACTTCGTTGAGCCTGTTTGACGTACCAAAACTTCGCCAGTTCGGACGGTTTGGCCACCAAAACGTTTGACACCGAGTCGCTGACCGGCGTTATTGTGGATGTTCTTTGATGAACCACCTGCTTTGACGTGTGACATGGTAACTCCTTACATTTAATAACAAAATCTAAGTAATTGTACCAAAATAAGAGGTGGGAGTCAAGGCTTATAGCCGCGTAAGTACAAGTAATTCACGAGCGACAACTTGATCTTCACGATAGTAGAGAAGGTTGTTTTGTGAAACGTTATGAAATTCGTGTGGCTTGAAGCCTAAGGTCGCAATTGTTTCAATGAGTGGTAGGTGGGTAAATGAGCCGTCGATTGCTTTCCAAGCAGGCACAGCGATACACATGGGAGTGCCAGGCGCGATTTGGTGAGACAGATTCTTTAAGAACTCTGTAATGATGTGGTTACAGGTTTTACGAACTTCAGCTAGTTTTGGGGGTGATGGGGGAGCGCTAAAGGGTTGACCGAGGTAGGTTTCGGCAACAACGGCGTCAACTGGCGCTTGCCAGGTGGTTGTCATAGCATCACCAAGGTGAACGTACCAATCAAACGAAATATGGTGACTATCTGCTAGCCAATTGAGGTTATCGCGGCTGTGGCTGATCATTTTATCGACGAGGTCAGTTCCGTAGACAGGGTGTCCCATGAGGGCGGCTTCTTGCAAAATAACACCGGTACCGCAGAATGGGTCGAGAATTCGGGCATTTTCAGATGGATGAGCCAGGTTAATCATAATTTGAGCGAGTTTTGGTGGTAACATACCCACGAAGGCATCCCGTTTTGGACGAGCTTGATCACGCCGGGTGTAGGCGGTGATATTTTGTGCTCCAGTACTCTCGGCAACGATGACACGGCCATTTTTTGCTTTCACGATCAATAGCTCTACCTTATTGGGCGAGAGTCCTAGCTTGTTGTGATGACTCGTGGCGGTTGAAAGGGCTGGATCGGTGTTGGGAATAAGACGAAGACTCACATTTGATTGCTTGAGCTTGCTCTTTAAGATAATGCCGAGCTTTTGCACATCGCGAGCACCGTTCGGAAACCCGTAGGCACTGACACCTAATGTGATTTTTGACTCACTCTTTGACCACGCACTGCTGTAGTGCTGAACAACTTTTTGACTCACACTGTGCCAATCAGCCTTTGGAAGGTCGATCGCTACTTCGCCAGCTTTCAAACTGCCGCCTAAACGCTCGATATTAAGCAGGGGAGTATCAATAAGGCTTGCGAGAGGTGAGAGGGGAGTCACATTGCTGCCTCCAAAAACTCTTTCGAGTTCGGCGTTACCAAGAGAGGGCTGTCTTCCTAAAAGAGCTATATACATG
>DIZB01000024.1:26004-35542 GCA_002427805.1 Candidatus Saccharibacteria bacterium UBA6039 | reverse complement strand
TCGTGCTTGATTGGTGCAGGTTCGGACTAGGAAGCGACCGGGTAATCCGGGTGATCCTTGATCCATGCGTGTCCGTGACCGGGACGCAGGACGACAGGAACTTCCTTGGAGCAGGGGCCATGATCGAGGCACTCTTCAGGCGTGAAGACTTCGAAGCCTTCAACGTCGACAAGCACCTTCAGGACTGGAACGTTGCACTCGGCTTCAGTCACGTTGGGACTCCGACGAGCGACCACGGCCGCCGCGACAACTTCACCACCCGTAGCTACGATCAGATCGCTTACCAACTTGATGGAGCTTCCCGTAGTGAGAAGATCGTCGACGATCGCGACTTTCTTCCCTCGAATGAGACGGCCGAAATCCAGCTTTGGCGAGAAACTTGCTAGCTTCTCACCGGCGACTTCCATGTCACACCACACTGCGTCTGCGCCGAGCCACGGTGCGGTGACTTGTGCGATCGTTCGACCGAGTGTCTCCGGCCCAACGATGATGTCGGGCTGATACTCGTCGATTGCGCGACCGAGAAGTGGTCCGACCACGTTCTCGAACCAGCCCGCATCATGTGCGACTGCTCGCATGTTGATGTAGGCCGTTCCGTGCATCCCACTCGTGTAGATGAAGTGGCTATTTGTCAGGATAGCCTCTTCCTCTGCGAGATGCTCAAGTATTGATGTTTGAGGCATTGGCATTGCGAGGCCCTTCTTAGGCGTTGAGGTTGGCGGCAATCCGAGCGAAGTTCTCGCTCAAATTGCCGTTGGTGAGATCACGACCAATGACGAGACGATTCACGCCAGCCGCTATTGCGGCTGCCGGAGTGTCGACGCGTGCTTGGTCGTCCTTAGAGCTACCAGGCAAACGAATACCAGGCGTGTTGAGCATGAGCCCGTCGAAACGGGACTCAGTGCGAATCGCTGCCGCTTCAAGCGGCGAGCACACCACATCAGTGAAGCCTGCATACAGCAGAAGCTCCACATATGTGAGCACTTGCTCAATCGGCGTTCGGCCGTTGAACTCGCGTTTGACAGCGAATTCTGATTTACTCGTCAGAACCGTCACTGCACACGGCAGCGTTCCGTGCTCAAGGCACAAATCCGCAAACCGCCTCAGTGCGTCGATCTGCTTGATGTCGGCGTTCGAGAGATCAAGCGTCGACAGGACGGTGGCCATGACGTTGAGCATCCACGGCTTGTACTCCAGGTGAAGTTTGGCGATCTCGATCACCTTGTCGGGGATCTCAGCAATCTTGGCGTCCGCGAACACCTTGAAACCTCGATCCTGAACAGTGGCGATCTTGGGCAGTCCCATACGGGTCAACCCAAGTCGATCCAGCTTGATGTACAAGAGCTCGATATCAGCAGTCAGCAACCCGTCAAGGGTGGCTTCATCGACATCGGCACTCCAGATCACCACATCTCGTGCGTTGGTCATGCGACCATCCCTTCGTATCCATTTCCGAACCAGGTTAGGCCGGGTGAATAATGACAATGCTATCACTATTCATCCAGCCTAACGATGTTAAAGTACATGTTGCAACCAATCAGTAGTTATTATCATTGAATAGCCCTTAGTCAGCAAGCTTTAGCTATATAGAAAAGGTATCGCAGTCCTATACACAAAAATAGAACCACTTTCGTGATTCTATTTTAATGTCGGTGCAAAAGCACGATTAGGGACCTGGGTCACATTTCATGCTGTCGCATCTGGCTGGGATGGAGGGATTCGAACCCCCGAATGTCGGCACCAAAAGCCGATGCCTTACCACTTGGCGACATCCCATTAGCAGTACAAATTGTACACTAAAAGGGGTGTCGACTCAATATCGTTACTTAGCGATGTGTTTTGCTTTTGCGGTAGAGCCGAAGTAACTCTTAATTTGAAGCAAGAAGTAGCCACCAATCGCAAGACCAATTGCACCAAAAATAATCCCGAAGATGAAGCCAATAACACTATAGCTAAGGACTGCGTTCACGACAACCTCAACAGCACTCACGAGGTATATAACGAACAGTAACTGCCAACCACGATTTTTCATCGCCTTTAGTGGGTTCACTGCAAGTGCTGTCAGCAGAACGATAATAACGCTAAAGATAAGTGTCACGATCGCACTAATAATCCAACCGGAGCCATACGATGCAGCAGCAATATAACTATAGGCACCGACTGAAGCAAGTGACGCACTATACGACGCATAGGTTGCAATCGCACCAAGTGAAAGTAAAATACTAATGCCTGTAAGGATTGCACTAATCAGGGCAAGCCACCACACATTTTCAGCAAGCCACTTTTGGCCGCTTTTAGGTAAGTTCGGTAGTGGCCTTAACCACCCTGCTACTATTTTTTCGAGTTTATTAATAAGTTCCATGTCCCTCACTCCTTATTTATAGTTTCATCATACTCTCAGTGTGTAGAATCAACAACTATTTTTTAGGCGTTGCGGGCCACATTCCCCAACTCGCCCACACCGATAAAATACCGAGGGCGACACTAAACCACACAGCCCACCATCCAGGCTCTAGCTCAATAACTGTGCCAAGAAAACCGACATTATGAATAGCGTTGACTGTCTCAATGAGCCAGATGCTGAGTCCAAGCCATATAATCGCCACAAACCAGCCGCATACCATACAGAGTACCCTCATAGCGAGGCTCATACGCATTCTTAGCAGGAACGGCAATGCCAATACTTCAGTGATCACAATGACTGCCGTCACGAGATGTGCAACTTTTACGCCACCAGGTAACCAAAAGCTCTCGATAAGCCTCGTAAAGCCGTTCAGCGTCACCACCTGCGTCATAATAAACAGTACCAACATAGCTGCAAGTAGTAATGAGATTTGGATAACGTTCTTCGTTTTAGGCTTCGTTGCAGGTGTTGGTTGTAGAAATACGTTCATGCTTACACTATAAGTCGCCCGTCTTTTTCATGCAAATGTTGTTATTTTTAACATTTCGCTTGCGCTTTTTTCAAAGGTACCGTACAGTGAACACAAGCGAAAGTTACATAAAACAAACATAACTCCAAAAAAACATATGTTGTGACTGCTCGCTCTACGACATCCACCACAACAACAAAACACCCTCCACGTGAGGGTGTTTTTGTATCCTATTGAAGGTAGTTAGTCTGCCTTAACTGAGTTGTCAGCACGCCACTTAGCAATTGCTGCATGATTACCGCTCAGCAGAACATCTGGCACCTTCATACCCCTGAAGTCCTCTGGACGTGTGTACTGAGGAAACTCAAGCGTCTCGCCATCACTAAAGCTTTCAATCGCGGCGCTGTCTTCACCGCCAAGTACCCCAGGAATAAGGCGTACAATGCTGTCAATGATTGTCATAGCTGGTAACTCACCACCCGTTAGCACATAGTCCCCGACACTCACTTCTTCGTCGACTAATGTCAATATACGCTCGTCATAACCCTCATAGCGTCCGCAAATAAATATATAGCCATCGCCGCTATCAGCCCAGTCTTGTGCAATAGCTTGCTTCCAGCGCTGTCCACGAGGTGTCATAATAACTACTTTAGCGTTTCGGTCGTATTCCCTGGCACTCTCAACGGCTGCAAATAATGGCTCGGCCATCAGAAGCATACCGTCACCACCGCCATACGGTGTATCATCAACACGTTGACGCTGACCGAGCCCGTAGTCACGCAAATTAACCATCTTAAATTCGATAGCTTCTTGTTGCTGAGCCTTCCACATCATTGAGCTATTAAGTACGCCGTCAAACATCTCAGGAAAAAGGGTAATAACTTGGATTTTTCTCATCTTTTATAGTGTATGTCATTTCAACTAAAAAACCACCTCAAAAGGCGGTTTTTTATTCACATAAGGCTCTCAAACCTGTTCTCTTGTAGAGAGGTTTGCTCGCATAGAGCATTCTCGCAGTTCAAAGAAGTTCTTTGTACTAAGAATGATTATATATCGAGATCATCGAGTTCCGCAAGCTCTTCGCGGGTCTTTTTTGAGTAATCACTAGCATTATCCACAGGCTCATCTGTAGAGTTGTTCACAGGCTCTTGAACTGAGCTATCATCATGCGTCTGTGATCCATTATCGAAGGAGACCACGTAGTGCTCACGGTCATCATCATTGTTCACAATCTTCAAGTTATAGCGAGCATCGTTCTTTGTGCCAAGCGCTCGAAGAAGCGTTCGAAGGCTCTGTGCAGTCACGCCACGCTTACCAATCACGCGTCCAAGATCCTCTGGATTCACAGTCAGGCTTAAAAGCACGCCTTTTTCATCAATAATACGTTCAACTACGACATCATCGGGATGTCCAACGACTGATTTTACGATATATTCTACGAATTGTTGGTCGATTGTTGCCATACTGCCCTCCATACTGATTACGAACGTTATCGTACATCCATTGTACCACAAGCACGTTCTCTACCCTTTTCAATGCGTCATCCTACTGTGTTGTCACCGTAAAATCTATCTATAAATCCTTCATTTTGTCTTAGTGAGGGTCCACTCTTCTTTAAGGTAATCCTTAGTAAATGTACATGCCTAGTAAAGACGTCCGAATACAAAAAAACGCCCGAGGTGGGCGTTTATTATGTTTCAAAAAGTGACTTTATTCTTCGATCTTAGCTTCTGGCTCCGTTGCAACTTCAGCTTCAGGAGTTTCGGTAGGCTCTTCGACAACTTCAGGTGCTTCTTCAGCAACAACTTCCTCAATTTCTGGTTCTTCAATCTTTGGTTGGTTCTTGCGAAGCTTATCAGCATTTCGAGTTATCTTTGTCTTATTTTCTGCTTTTACTACCCACTTTGGAAGTTTAACACCTGCAGTTGCAAGAAGTTTCACAACACGAGGCGTTGGCTGTGCGCCGTTATCAAGGTATTTTTGAGCAAGCTCAACCTGAACGTTAGCATCCTTAGTATGTGGGTTATAGCTACCAACATAGGCGACCACACGGCCACTACTTGGATGACGGCTAGCCTCTTGTACGGCGAGGCGGTAGGTTGCGTAGCCTTGGCGGCCAACACGTTGCAATCGAATTGCGAGCATAAATAACTTGTTCCTTCACTTTTCTCTTATATAATTTTACGACTCGCTCTAGTTTACACTGTTTCGAGGTGTTCGTCAATCTGTTTTAGCACGTTTTTGGTATGTTTCAAGTGCCGCCTGTGCCGCCTGTTGTTGCGCAACCTGCTTACTGGGTCCACTGCCTTTACCAAGTAACTGATCTTTTACATAGACACCGAGCGTAAAGACCTTATCATGATCAGGGCCAACTTCCTCAATGACTCGGTACTGCGGTGTCTGGCCATCGATATGCTGAGATACCTCTTGTAAATGTGACTTTGCATCGCGCCATGTGCCAGCCGTCAGAATCGCTTCAAGTTTGCTCGCGATATGCGTGTGAATAAAGGCCGCCGCATCATCGTAGCCACGTTCAAGATAAATCGCACCAATGACAGCCTCAAACGCATTCGCTAAGATCTGCTGACGAGCTCGATCACTCCCCCGCTTCTCACCACGACTCATGCGCACCAGCGGTTCGTAGCCAAGTTTGTCTCCAGCTGCACCAATACTTTCGGTACGAACAAGTGCTGCACGCCAGCTCGTTAAAATTCCCTCTTGTTCACTATAGTTGCGGAAAAGATAATCAGTGACGACAAGCTCAAGAACAGCGTCACCAAGAAATTCAAGCCGCTCATTGTGCTCACTGACACTTTTTTTATGCTCATTCACATAGCTTCGGTGCGTGAGCGCCGTAATAAGCAGTTGAATGTCCGTAAACTCAAACCCAAGATTCGTGCGTGCGAAATCTTGATACGGTGCAGTTAACATTCCGGTCATTATAAATTCTCCTGTCGGATGCGTTTCATGGCAAGTAACATCAGCTTTCCAATGTCTTCATATTCAATCGCATCAAGCGCGTCGTGAAATGTAAACCACTTAATGCCATTCATCCATTCTTCTTTTTTAATAGCGTTGGTGTCGCCCTTCGCGCGCACCAGATAAATCTGTGTCGTCATAAGGACCAACTTATCAACCCGGCGGTAACGAAAGTGAATCTTCCCGAGCCAGCCAAGTACGTCTGTATCAGTGAGCCCGGCTTCTTCGCCAATTTCACGCTTGGCAGTTTGCTGTGCAGTCTCGCCCTCTTCAATGTGCCCCTTAGGGATCGTCCAACGGTCTTTCGCATCCTGAATAAGCAAGATTTCGATGCCATTTTCGGCGTCACGACGGAATACTACTCCACCAGCGGTGGGCTCACGAACTATTTCTTGAATTGACGGCTTTTTACGGCTAAAATATTTTTTGAATTTATCAAACTGAGGTGCTGCCACTATGAGTATCCTCCACAAGTGTACGGTAAGCTGTACCGAGTACGCCGTTCACAAACTTGCTTGAGTTATCAGAACCAAACGCTTTGGCGAGCTCGACGGCCTCATTAATCGCTACTTTAGGTGGCACAACGTCTGCTTGGTGAAGCAATTCGTAAATACCAATCCGAAGAATGTTACGGTCAACTCGCGCAATCTGCTCAATTGGCCAATCAGGTGCAATCGGAACGATCTTAGCGTCAATATCGTCTTGAACCTTCAAAACGCCCTTCACGAGAGCGTCTACGAATGCTTTATCGTCAATCGCCGCCTCGTACCTATCAAGGTTACGGGCGAGAATTTCGTCGATATCAACAGTGCTGTCGTTACATTGCAGACGAAATTCGTATTCATACAAACTCTGCAATGCGACAATGCGACCGAGGTGGCGATTAGATGCCATAGCGTTTTATTCTTTCTTTGATGTAAATGTTAAAGGTATAACAGCGTGCGTGTTACTAATTTGCTGCTTTTGCGGCTGCTTTGACAGACTTGATAGCAAGTACTTTGCCGGTCTCTTTACGAGTAGCGCGGGCTTTGACTGGTGATTTCGCATTCACGCGGCGAGCTAGCTCGAGGCGCAAGTGACTCCTACGGAGACCTGTTTTGCGCGGGCTACTCTGTTTCTTTGGTTGTCCCATGTAAAGAACTCCTTTATCGGTTATATGTTAAAACTTGTCTTGTATTATAACGGATTACGCGCCCCTATTCAAGTGGTTATGCTTCGTAAGTATTGACATTTATTAACATTAGTGGTATGATACTGGTATGAATCAACGAACATCTGAAAAACGAACACTCAAAACCGATATCTTACGCGCAAAAGATTTTGTCGTAGACCATAAGTATCAATTTATGGGTGGAGCTGCTATCGGAATTGCTATTACTGGTGGAATTGTTCACGCCGAACATACGCCATATTCGTCTCCTACTAGTTCAACATCAGAAAAAGCCGCACATGCACCTACTATTGCTGAATTAGAAAAAGCGGCAACTACACCTGCAAGTCCTGATGAGATTATTGGCACCCCATTAATCGATAATGGTATAAACTCAGGTCGTATTTATGATCAAGCTCATGCCGAGCTAAAGCAGCTTGGTTTAGATAACCCTGTTAATTTTAATGCCGTAGATGTGACATCTGAGCATATTTCGTCACAAAACCTCATACACCCAGATTCAGTCTTTTACCTTGTTGATAAAAAATTTAAGGGTGGTTACGACGAAGTTATCGTTGAAGTAGCGCCTCCTCAGCTCGAGACTAAGTAGCTAAACAACAATATTTACGAGCCGGCCAGGAACATAAATGATCTTGGCTGGTTTTTTGTCGCCTACAAATGCAGTTACGTTCTCAGACGAGAGTGCAAGCGCCTTAATCTCGTCTTCGTTGGCGTCGGTCGCGACATCAAGCTTGGCGCGTAGCTTGCCGTTTACTTGCACGATGATAGTCAGTGTTTCGTCCACAATTAACGCATCGTCCCACGCAGGCCACTGCGTATTTTGAACCAGTACGTCACTCCCGAGTTCTTTATTGATCTCGTCGGCCATATGAGGCGCAAACGGCGCAATCAGCTGAGCAAGTGCGACTAATGCCTCGTGCCAGGCAGTGCCCGAGAACCCATCAACCTTCAATTTATATAGTTCATTGGTGTATTCCATGAGGGCAGAAATTGCCGTATTAAAGCTCATGCGACGAAAATCATCCGTCACCTTGCGGATCGTTTTATTTTTCGCTCGAATAAGCTGGGTATCATTGCCTGTGAAATCTTTATCACTTTCAAGATATTGTTGTACCAGCACCCAAATACGATTTAAGAAGCGGTACACGCCTGCAATGCCCTTTGAGCTCCAGGCAGCATCAATTTCGATTGGTCCCATGAATAATAGATAGGTACGAAGTGCATCAGCGCCATAGCCTTGGTTAATAACATCGAGGGGATCAATCACATTTCCCAGCGACTTACTCATCTTGCGACCATCTTCGGCATTAATATAGCCGTGATAGATTAATTTTTTAACTGGCTCTTTAAAGTCAGTTAAGCCCATTTCTTTAAAAACATGTGTCCAAAAACGTACATACAAAAGGTGCGCTACCGCATGATCACCACCAACATAATAATCAACCGGTGCCCAGTAATTAGTAATCGCTGGATCCCACGCCTGTGTGTCATCGTGCGGATCAGTATAGCGAAGGAGATACCAGCTACTACAGGCATAGCCGTCCATCGTATCGGTTTCACGTAGCGCAGGACCGCCGCATGTCGGACATGTCGTATTCACCCATTCCTGCACACCTGCAAGCGCTGTTTTACCATCGCCCTTTGGTGCGTAATCTTTTACTTCAGGCAGAATCACCGGTAGCTGATCTTCTGGTACTGCCACAGCACCGTGCTTCTCACAGTGAACAATAGGAATAGGCGCACCCCAATAACGTTGTCGACTAATCAGCCAGTCACGCATCTTATAGGTCGTTTTGCTTCGCCCTGTCCCCTGCTCTTCAAGCCACGCAACGATTTCTTCGCGGGCGTCGCTACTTGTCATACCATCAAATGAGCCGCTATTAACGAGCACACCCTCAGATTTGTAGATGCCGGCGCCTGCGTTCAGCTCATTCCAGTTATGGCGCTGAGATTCTGGCAAACGAAAAGCTTCCATTTCCTCACTCGTCAGCCATACCACGTCGTGGATCTGTTTTTCAGCATCTGCCATTTCATCCCGCTCGTCATTTTCAAGCTCAAACTGAAAAACGCTAAAGTGCGCAAAGCGATTTTCATTCTTTGGCACATGAAAGAATTTTGAGTGAACGTTACCAAGTCGCTTTACGAGGCGCAGGTTTTTATAGCCAGTCTCTTCTTGAATTTCACGTCGAGCTGCCTCTTCCGCTGTCTGGCCTTCATCAATACCACCAGTAATAATCGTGTCCCAATCAACTTTTTTCCATTTGAGACCTATGTATTTGTCTTCTGACCAATGCTTTACGATCGCAGCAATTGCCTGACGTTCAACAAAGGGTTCATCGTCGCGCACTTTACTGTCTGTGTCGCGCTGCACAAATAGTGGCTCAACAACTTTTACGATCGGTAAGTTATATTTCTCAGCAAAGGCAAGGTCACGCTCGTCGTGAGCAGGTACGGCCATAATCGCGCCGGTGCCGTAACCCGACAACACATAATCAGCTACCCAAATAGGCACGTT
>DIZB01000024.1:0-25667 GCA_002427805.1 Candidatus Saccharibacteria bacterium UBA6039 | reverse complement strand
TCGCGCGTTTCACTCATACGCTCAATTTCAGTCTTCTTGACTGCTGCTTTTACGTACCTGTCGACTGCTTCTTTAAACTCTCCTGAGGCAAGGCTCGCAACCAATGGATGCTCAGGGGCAAGAACAACAAATGTCGCACCAAACAATGTATCTGGACGTGTTGAAAAGACCGTAATAATATCGTCGGCGCCTTCAACTGTGAATTCGATTTCAGCACCCTGGCTTTTACCAATCCAGTTTGTTTGGGCCGTTTTAATTTTCTGTGGCCAATCAAGGTCAGGAATTTCATCAAGCAGTGCATCCGCATAGTCAGTAATCTTGAAGAACCATTGGTTCATTGATTTCTTTTCAACGATACTGCCACAACGCCAACAATGGCCACCCTCTACCTGTTCGTTAGCAAGCACGGTCTTATCAACCGGGCACCACCACTGCAACGCTTCTTTTTGGTACGCAAGACCGCGCTCAAATAACTTCGTAAAGATCCACTGCGTCCACCTATAATACTCAGGATCGCTGGTATTAATCTCACGGCTCCAATCAATACTGGCGCCAAGGCGCATAATCTGCTTCTTGAAATTTTCAACGAACGTATCGGTTGCAACAACTGGTGAAACGCCTGTTTTAATAGCGTAGTTTTCGGTTGGCAGACCAAAAGCGTCCCATCCCATAGGATTTAGGACATTTTTGCCATGCTGACGGTTGAAACGTGCAATCGCATCAACAATTGAATGTTCAAAGGCGTGTCCTGTATGCATACCAGCACCACTTGGGTATGGGAACATTGCAGAAATGTAGATTTTCTGTCGTGTGTCATCTTTCACAACTTCGTTGACACGTTGTTGCTGCCAGATATTCTGCCATTTCGGCTCTATTTCAGACGGATTGTAGCGCTTCATATAGGTCTAGTATAGCAAACTCACCCCTTAAGCGATACGGGGTGAGTTTGAAATGTGTGCATGGACTTAGTTTCCGGTTTGGAGAGTGCTTGTAAGATCGCTTACGAGTTGTGTCAATGTTGTCGAGCTACTTGGCGTATCGACAGTCGGAGCTGGAGTTGGATTAAAGGTTGGTTCAATCGTGCTCTTCAGGCTCGTACCATCACTTGTTTCACTCAGCACAAGTTTCGTCAACTGGTGAGTCCATTGGTTGGCCCATAGCTCTATCGAGCCTGTTGCGGTTCCAGTGTCGCTCGTGAGTGCACCTGCGTCTAATGTAAGGCTACTATCACAGTCGTGAAGGGCCGTGTAAATCTTGGTAGACTTGAGGCCGTCAACAAATGCAGTTGCCGCGGTTTTGTCAGTCTTGAGTGAGTAACCGACACTTCCGTTTTGAATACCGAGGTCTTTATCAACAGCAATGAATGGATGCTTTTGATAGAGATCAGTAATTTCCTTGGTTGCACTTGAATCATTCTTGTACTTATCAAGCGCAGTACTCAAACAGCTCTGTGCAGTGGCTGCCGTGTCGCTGTATGATTTGAGATCGTCACTTGAAATCTTTATCCAAGTTCCATCAACTTTGCCTACAAGTTTCTGTACAAGTGCGGTGCTATCGCCAGTCGTTCCAAGCTGAGCGTTCGCGAGGCTCGTAATCGCAGCCGTAATGCTATCAAGTTTCGTCAGTTTTACATAGAGATCACCAGTAGTAGAGAAAACACCGTCACCAGTCAGTGAATAATCTTTGCCACCTGTAGTTACAGCAACCTGTGCGTCAAAGCTACCGGCGGATGCCGCCTGCTTCGCCGTCAGCGTTACACTCGCCTTTACGTCCGTTGAATCAACATTAATTGTGCCCTTGTAGGTTGCTGTTTTCGCATTGACAGCACTCATAATCGCATCGGTAATGACTTTTTGAGGGTTTTGGTACATTGTGTAGGCTAACGCGCCACCGCCGCCGAGCAGTGCCAGCACAAGAACAATCACACCCGCAATAATAAACTTCTTCTTCGATTTCTTTGGCTTCATAGCAGTTACAGGAGGAGTGACGGGCGCACCACTTGGCACTGATGTATCTTGCATCTCGGACGCCATACTACTAGAAAGGTCTACTGGCGTTGGCGTCGAAGCGGATTCACCGAACGGAGAAAAGCTGGATGGTGCGGCAGGTTCACTTGTGAAAGCTGCAGGTGTTTCGACGACAGCTTCAGGGGAGGTAAACGTAGTAGCCTCTGATACTAGGGCCTCCGGCGAACCAGTTGCAGGCTCAATATCAAGTGCCGCAGCAGCTTCGTCGATGACAACCGGCTCTGGCGCTTCAGAGGTCACCGGTGTTGGTGTTCCCCACGTAGGAGCTGTTGGCGCAGGTGATTCGTTTAATGGCGCACCGGTATCTTCTTTTGGTTCTTCTGGCATCTCTATCTCCTTATGAGAAACGATTTGTATATATACCCCCAGATTAGCATAAACGCCATGAATTCTGAAGGAAATCTGTAGCCATCCAAAAACTCGTCCTCCTTATGAAGACGAGTTTTGGTTTGCTGCTACGCGCCCACCCGGGGCACGGTTTTTGTTGAAAACTGTTTGTTTTGTCGCTCAAAGGTACCCCTTTGGCGCACCAGCTCTGCAAATAGTATGCCTTTTTTTATTTCTAAACACAAGCATTTCCTCTTATCTATACCGCTCATACTAGCAATTGTCGCGAGAGTATGCTTAAATAATGGTGTTCAGAAAGCATACGCGTATTAAGGCAAAAGGCGGGCGCTTACTTCTTAGTAAACTCTCTTCTTCGCAACCAATCGCTAGAGCGGTCGATCTGACGATACATTTCAATCAGATAAGAAGAAAAGAGTACACACATTATGGCATCACAGAACCTATTCATCGGTAGCCTTGCATACGCAACTACTGACGACACACTTAAAGCATTTTTCGAGCAAATCGGAGAAGTTGAATCAGCACGAGTTATCACTGACCGCGACAGCGGCCGTTCAAAGGGCTTCGGCTTTGTTGAATTCAAGAACGAAGCAGACAACCAGAAAGCTGTTGACAGCCTTGACGGTAAAGAGCTTGATGGCCGCGCAATCAGCGTTGGTCTAGCACGTCCAAAGGAAGATCGCCCAAAGCGTGACTTCGGTGGAAACGACCGTGGTGGTAACGGCGGCGGACAAGGCGGTTCATTCCGTCAGCGTAGCTGGTAGTTTACTACCTCACCTCAAAAAATACCTCGTCATTTCGGCGAGGTATTTTTATGTATTGAGAGTCCGACCCTCTTTCAGTTTACTTTAAGCTAATCACTTGAAAGAAACGTTTTAAGTGAGTCGAAATCGCGGATTTTATTATAGGTTTCAATGTCATCGCCCGCAGACAGTTCAGCGCGAGTGTGCCCGTCGTAACCGACTGGCTCGAATATCGGATCCCAGCCGTAGCCGCCAGTGCCACGCGGATGATCGGTAATGATGCCGTTGAGTCGTCCACTAAAAAATGTGAGCGTCTCGCCGTCAAAGTAACCATACACTGCGCTCGCGTATGCGCTGCGATCTTCAAATCCATCGAGCATACGACATAAATGCTCAAGTCCATCCTCGCTACTTACAAAAAACTTGATGAATGTTCCCGGCAGACCACCGAGCGCGTTGAAACTGAGTGATGTATCCTCAACGAGCACGGGTTGTTTTAATATATCGTAGGCTTGTTTCACCTTGTGTTCAATGACGACCTGTGGGTCAGGTGACTGAATCTCATCGAGGTCAAGTTTATGATGTTCAAGTTCCATACCAAGCGTACGCGCTAAATAATCCGCTTTGTCTTGATTACCTGTGACAAAAATTGGGTGCTTAGTCATTATTGTTCACTTTCTTAAAGCGCGGAACCTGCTCACCATTAAACACAACGTGATCGATAAACATGTCGTATGGTCGCAACCAATACGGCACTGGACTTTCATAAAGTGGTTTATATATAACTAAAGGTTCGTGATTTTCACTATGCAGCGCAACGCCAATAACATCATAGAAGTCACCTTTATAATGTTGATACCTACCAATTTCAAGCGGCGGCACCGACAAATCTAGATGAGAAATATGAACCATCTATAGTTCGCTCTCATCTAATAGTGGATAGATATCAAAGGCTACTTCTTCATATGGATGCACTGCCTTCATAGCAGCAATAACCGCTTTTGCATCTTCGCGTTCACATACAACTTCAATGCGCTCTTCGTCAACAATTTCAGCGACGCCTGCCTCGCCAATGTGAGGATGGGCAGCGGCTGATGGTGTAAATCGCCCTTTGCCAACGACCGAGTAACTGCAGTACGCGTACTCACCGATTAGGCCCGCACCAGCATCACCAAGTGCCTGGCGCACCGCATCAGCATTTTCAATTGGTACAAATGTGACAATCTTAAGCTTACCCATTATTTTATAATCTCCATGAGTTCGTCTTCGCTAATTATTTTCGTACCATATTCCTGCGCTTTTTTGAGCTTGCTGCCACCAACTTTACCACCAGCCACCAAGTATGTCGTATCTTTAGCGACGGCAGATTGGAATGTACCGCCGAGTTCGCGTATGCGATCAGCCGCGTTATCGCGACTCATTGAGCTAAGTGTACCCGTAATAACAAACGCACTCCCCACGAGCTTGCCGGTCTTCTTGATAAATTGTGGCTTCACGTTAAGACTCGTAAACTTTTCAAGGAGCACTTCATTATCGGGGTCGGCAAACCACGCAACAATGCTTTCGGCGACTACTTTACCTATGCCGTCCACGGCCTCGAGTTGTTCAATCGATGCCTGTGATAACGCCTCCATCGACTCAAATTGGCTCGCGAGATCGATTGCCGTTTGGGTGCCAACATGACGAATACCGAGTCCCAGAATAAACTTTTCAAGCGGCGGGTTTTTCTTTTCAGCAATCGCATCAATAAGTTTACGTGCAGATATATCAGCGAAGCGATCAAGCGCCAAGACATCATCGAGACTCAGTGCGTACATATCAGCAAGATCTTTCACAAGCCCGGCATCAACAAGCGCAACAACGTTTTTCTCACCCAGCGTATCGATATCAAGTGATCCTTTTGACGCATAATATTCGACTGATCGCTTGAGCATCAAATCACTATCGGCACCTTTCACGCGGTACACAACGTCTTTACCAACACGCTCAAACTCAAGCTCAGGATACTGATCTGCGAGAAGGATTTCGTAATTTACTTTGCTAGCGTTTTTTGGACGCAGTTCAGTGACCACTGATTGTACCTGCGGAATAATATCACCTGCCTTAAAAATAACAACTGTATCACCCACCCGTATATCGAGCCGCGCGATTTCATCTGCATTATGTAAACTCGCGTGCTGCACAGTACTGCCCGCAACAACAACCGGATCAAACACGGCGACTGGCGTTGCTGCACCGGTTCTGCCAATGCTAATAACAATATCTTTTACAATTGTCGTTGCTTGCTCAGGTGAATATTTGTACGCCACAGCCGCGCGTGGTTGTTTACCAACAATACCTAGCTCACGAAACTTCGCACGATCATTTACTTTTATCACGAGGCCATCAATGTTGTACGGCAAGCTGTCACGCATCGCTTCAACTTCATTCACAAATGTCATTACGTCTTTAAGTGTCGTAAATACGGCAGCTTGCTTATTACGCGTAATGCCTAGTGCACTTGCTGCCTCGTAGGCAAACATATTCGTTGGTACTTCAGCTGGGTCTTCACGTAGCACATCATAGGCATTAAACGACAGTGGGCGCTGAGCGACAAGCTTTGGATCGAGCTGACGAATTGTACCTGCAGCCAAGTTTCGTGGATTTGCAAACTCTGGCTCACCCGCCGCGTGACGCGCTTTGTTGAGTGCTTCAAAATGCTTCTTTAGCATCACAATCTCACCACGGATTTCAGTTCGTCCAACTAAGAAATTTTTAAATCCCTTTTGCGTGTGTAGTCGTAGCGGCACATTTTTAATCGTGCGTACGTTTGCCGTCACGTCTTCACCAACAAAACTATCACCACGTGTCACTGCCTGAGTCAGTAATCCATCTTGGTAAATAAGCGAGCATGCAAGGCCGTCCATCTTGATGTCTGCAAAGAATTCATGACTGCGGCCTGGCAGTAATTTATCCATACGTTCAACCCAGGCTTCAACTTCCTTCACATCAAACACATCGTTCAGGCTCAGCATTCGAGAGCTATGGGTAACTTTTTTAAAGCCACCAATGAGTTCATTACCAACTCGTTGGGTTGGACTATCGGGCGTAATGAGTTCAGGGTTTTGAGCTTCAATTTTCTTCAACTCACCAAACAAACTATCGTACACAGCATCATCGACTGACGGTGCATCAAGCACATGATATTCGTAACCGTACTTTGAAAGTAATGTCCGTAGCTCCTGGGCACGCTGCTTAGGCTGGTTTTGCATCGTCGGCAACTACCTTTCTATACAGTAAGTATACATATGATGACGCCCAGATAATCGTGAGTGACCCCATAATGACAAGTACAATTGGCAGTACAACATCTATCGAAATCCCGACTCCTTTAAGGAAGGTATCTATAAGAACGATTGGCACAACAACCACAATCCACGCGACTACAATTGTGCCAAGAAGCCATAGGATCCTTTTCAAAATTCGTAGCCGTCTGCCCGTTACAAGATCACCCGCTGTCACAAGCGCACGTATTGGGTACATACCTGGTAGTGTCACAACAACGAGTGCGATAAACGTTGAAGTAATCCAGTACATTGAAAGAACGACTAAAAGCCCGGCGGCAATCCAAAATAGCATTGCTTCAACTCCACCACTTAGCAGCCCACTTGCCTGCGCCGCAGAAAAACCAATGAATGCAATCCCCATTGGGAGTAACTGCAGGATCGCAACAAGTACTACGAGAAATGTCGAGAGAATTGGCGCCGATGAATTATATAGTCCATCACGTAGTTTCACCTTGTTTCCAGCAAGGAAGTTACGGAGTAACCATACAGTTGTGAGCCAAGTCATGAGGCCTATAAGTGATGCGTAGACTGCCTGTATTGGTGTGAGTGTTTGAGTAATCCCGCCAGTAAGGGCTGAGCCGAGTAGCGAAGCACTCGTTCCCAACTGGCTTACATCACCACCAAATAAACCTGTGCCAGCTTGGCGCAAGCTATCCGTGATTGTCGTATAGGTAGCTTGTGATGTGATGCCAACAAGTAACCCAGAAAGTACCGCATACACAAGCGCAAGCAAGAGAAACGTTTTTTTATTTGCGAGCAGTTCTTTTCTTACCGAATTTGTAAATGAAAAGTAGCCAGGAAGCACGAGCGACCGACTATACTCGCGTCGTTTCGTAAGCCGGAAGCTACGATGTGGTCGCCTCGATAAAAATGCTTTTCTTTTACGAGCAAGGTGTTTATCAAGACGCCACGTTGGAATTTTTGTATCGGGTGTGGTGTCGGATTTTGTGGGTAGTTTCTTTTTTGTAGCCATGACAGAAATCTCTTTATTGTTTAGAATTTATTCGCGTTACTTCGTAGCCGTGCAATACGATCCTCAAGCGGTGGGTGCGTGCTGAACAGTTTCGAAAACCCGCCAGCTTTAAGTGGGTTCGAAAAGAATAGATGCGCTGTTGATGAATTTTGTTTTTGCATTGGGCGACCAAACTTCTCGAGCTTTTCAAGCGCATCAGCCAGCGCCTCGGGGTCACGAGTTGTCAGTGCGCCAGTTGCATCGGCGAGGTACTCACGTTGCCTACTAATTGCCAGTTGCACAATTATAGCTGCGATCGGTGCCAAAATAATCACAACGAGGCCGACGACAAATATAATCGGATTCGAATTGTTATTGCGATCATTACCAAAAAACATCATGCGAAGCACAATATCGGAGATAAGACCGATCGCACTTACGAGTCCGAAGGTAATCATACTGACACGAATATCATAGTTTTGAACGTGCCCCATCTCGTGCGCCATGACTGCCGAAAGCTCTCGGTCGTCCATAATATCTAGAAGTCCTGTTGTTACAGCAACTAGTGCATGTTTCGGGTCACGTCCGGTTGCAAATGCATTTGGCGCAGGATCATCGATAATATATACCCTTGGTGTTGCGATACCGAGTGTAATCGCCAGGTTCTCAACCACACGAAACAGCCGTGGATTATCCCGCTTTTCTATTTCTCTTGCCCCTGTCATAGCAACCGCGAGGCTACTTGCCGCGAAGTACTGAATGAGCGCATAAATCGCGGCAATAACAACCACAATATAACTAATACTCCGATTGCCGTATACGTAGCTTACCGCCCAGCCGATAATACCGATAATCGCAACAAAGACAGCCATAATAATGAATGTGTTGCGTTTATTGGCGGCAATCGCTTTGTACATAGTGCTAGAACTTTACGTCGACTGGTTTCTCGGCAGCTGCTTGGTCAGCTTCATCAAGTCCATAAAAGTCACGGCTCTTAAAGCTAAACATAGCTGCAAGGATGTTTGTTGGGAATGACTGAATCTTGGTGTTAAGATCACGTACGCCGCCGTTATAGAAACGACGTGACGCCTGGATTTTGTCTTCCGTGTCAACGAGTTCTTGTTGTAGCTCGAGGAAGTTTTGGTTTGCCTTAAGGTCTGGGTAGGCTTCTGCAACTGCAAAGAGGCTCTTTAGGGCACCCTCAAACTGGTTTTCGGTCTCGGCAGTTTGTTTTACACCAGTTGCACTGAGTGCATTGGCACGTGCAGCAGTCACGTCCTCAAAGACAGTTTTCTCGTGAGTAGCATAACCCTTCACAGTTTCAACAAGGTTCGGAATCAAGTCGAGACGACGCTTCAATTGAACCGTGATGTCGCTCCATGCTTCATCTACGCGGTTTCGTAGTGTAATAAGGCCGTTGTACGTTGCGGCGAAGAATAGTCCAAGAAGGACGATAATTCCCAAAATAATCCATAGTACTGTCATATTTTCCCCTTTAATAAGCTTATTGCTCGTACCTTTATTATAGCAAATCCGGCAACTAAAAACAGCCCAATAAAGGGCTATCTTTAGGTGGTGCGCGGGGCGGGAATTGAACCCGCACGACCGTTAGGCCAAGAGATTTTAAGTCTCTCGTGTCTACCAATTCCACCACCCGCGCAAAAAAATTGTAAATGGAGGCACGTACGGGAGTTGCACCCGTCTACGCGGTTTTGCAGACCGCTGCGTAACTGCTCCGCCAACGCGCCATCTTCGATTATTATACCAGAGGTTGCGTGTGTTGATGCGTCTTGATTTCTCTTACGTCACGAACCGGAGATGCAAGCACGAGACAAAGTCTATATAATAGACGCAATGAGACCTCGTATCCCAGTAAAAAAACAACGCCGTATTCGTATACGACGGCTTTTTATACCTCTGCTTATCACCTATGTGCTGTATGCAACCCTACGACCGATCGCCCTCCCACTGACGTTAAATATAACACTCCCACAACAACCAAGCAGCTCATCACCTTCTATTCCTTGGCCATCAGAAGGCCAAGCTGCCTATGGTGCAGTTGGATATGGCGTACTGGCTACCCATAATATCGACGCCCCAACGCCGACAGCAAGTGTCGCAAAAGTCATCACAGCTCTATCAATACTTGATAAAAAACCATTGCAGTTAGGCGCAACTGGGCCAACAATCACGTTTAATTCAGCTGATGTGGACATTTATAACCATTACTACCTCAATGATGGCTCATCCGTACCAGTTACGAGTGGTGAACACATGACCGAATATCAAGCGCTCCAAGCGATGATGATACCTTCAGCAAATAATATTGCCGATAGTCTCGCAATTTGGGCTTTCGGTTCGCTTGATGCATATAAAACGTATGCATCGGGCTACGTTGCACGCCACGGGATGACTCATACAACTGTCGACGACGCCAGCGGATTTTCGGATCATACCGTCAGTACAGCGGATGATCTTATCTTGCTTGGTCAAGCAGCCCTCCAAAACCCTGCGCTTGCACAAATCGTTGGCCAAAAAAGTGCCAGTTCACCAAGCGGGAGCTTTAGCAACGTTAATACCCTGCTTGGACAATCAAGCATTGTAGGCATTAAGACAGGAAATACTGACGCTGCTGGTGGTGTTTTCTTAGGCGCAGCAACCATCACGGTTCAGAATAAGCCCTTAATAATTATTACTGCTGTTATGCACACCTCGTCTTTATCGACAGCTCTCTCTTATTCACTACCACTTATTCAGGCAAGTGATAAGCTTTTCAGCCTCACCAACGTAGTAAGCAGTGGTACCATCGTAGGTACAGCGACGACGGCATGGGGAACGTCAACTAACCTAGCGGTGCAGCAATCCATCGATCTCGTTAACTGGAATCAAACGCCGCCGTCAGTCTCATCAACAACCCAAAAAACGCTCTCATCAGTAGCCTCAAAAACGGTAGTTGGAAAGATGATCGCAAAGGACCATGACTTCACGACCACGTCGGATATTGTCTTAGAAAATCGGCCTTCGCAACCTGGCTTACTATGGCGTCTACTCCATCCTCTTTCGTGATCAAGTAGCCACATACAACTCGCTTCAATGACGACCACCTCGCTTTCTGGTATACTTTTGCTATGTTGAGGTGGGTTGAAAAAAGTTTAATCATCATCGGTGCTCTTGCTGCCGTCGTTGGTGCTGGTTTTCTCGCCGTCACTCTTTCCTCTCACTATCTTGATCAAAAATATGCCGATACTCATCAGGGCTGCTTCCCCAACCAAGCAGTCCACACAGTCATTATTGAAAATAGTAAAGCGACTCCAAGCCACGTCAATGCGCTCCGTTGCGATACGCTGACGATTATTAACCATGACACGGCTCAATATATGATTGCGTTCGGCTTTCACGAAAAACATGTCCCCTACGACGGTATTGAAGAGAAAATGTTAGGCAAAGACGGCTCGCTCACTGTCACACTTATTCAGGCTGGATCATTTCGTTTCCATGATCACATTAATGATGTGGTCGAAGGTACATTTAGCGTTTACTAGCTCCGTCTTCATTGGTTTCTCATGTGGCAGTATGTGGTAAAATATAGTTGACTCCAAACAAAACAAACATATGTCACGCTCTTCACCCAACCCCACCACGTATGCCTACAGTTACTATCGAGGCAGCTCTCGTGTCGTCAAGAGTACTAATATGAATTCTAAACGTCGTGTTCGATTCCCCGTGATAACAGTCATCGTTGTGGTTGCATTCATTCTTATTACGGCGCATACGGGTGGTGCAAGCACACAGACAGACGCTAAAGCTGCTCCGACAGTTACTACCTATTCAAAATCCCAATCGGTCTGTCTCGACCCCGGCCACGGAGGGTCCGACCCTGGCGCGCTCAGTAACGACGGTACTATTAACGAACGTGACATAAATCTGAAAGTTGCTTTGCAGGTACAAACAAGCCTACAAAATAGTGGCTACCGCGTATTCATGACACGCACCACCAATGACCCAACAATGAACAACAACGACCGTTGGGGTTACTGCAATAGCCGACATGCAACCATCATGGTCTCAATTCATCACAATGACTTTAGTGATGATTCAGTCGACTACGCCACTGCTCTTTTTTACAAGGATAGCGACCAAGCGCTCGCAACCAGCATTTTAAACGCAACATCGTCACAGCTTGGCATTCCGAACGATGGTATCGCTCAGTTTGAGGATAGTGTCCTGTCAAAATCAACAATGCCATCTACTGTGAGCGAGGGCTTTTTCATCACAAACTCTTCAGAGTTTAGTCAGCTTTCTTCCCCTAACCCTTCTCGTTTAACAATTGAGGCCAAAGCGATTGTCTCAGGCATCGAAACATATTTTGCGGATCCTAAAGCTGCACAAAGTGCGGTCAACTCAAACCCTCAAGTTTTGGAACGTGACGACTAATATCAATTTTTAACAATTACTTGTCATTTACCATTTTTGCCGGGAATACGTCGCTTGGTTCTTCGAGTGCTACGAACCAATTTATAGCCAAACAGTATTTCATACATATTTCCCCAATATGCAGCAAAGACCGTACCGAAGAGTAATTCCCAAAGCGGCACTCCCCATAGCCGTGCTCTAGGAAGTCCTTGGAACACAAACCACGCCACAGCATCCGGGTATATAGATGTCCAAATTTTCAAAAGTATAAAGTATAAGATTCCAAAACAAAGAGCACCAATAATAGTTCCACGAACCAAATCTTTCCTCAGGTAAAGCGCCGCACCAAGGCCTGTTAGCAAGGATATGTACAGGATGATGACTGGATTTGCGGCTCGAGCAATCGCAAGTGGGAGGAATATGGCTGCTGTTACAACAAATACGATCAATGCAGCAGATTTATGCCATTTGTGGACGCGTTGCAACCTCCTGTGAGCCACCTCAGCATATATAACCGCCGTGACGCCCCCTAAACAAAATGAATAAATCATACCCTCTACGCCTACTGGTATATTGAAAAGTGTTTCAGGTTTCCAATAAAGCGGGACTGCCCAAAAGTCAAAAAGACCGAGTGGCATAGCAAGCAAGCTCATAATCAGCATTTCACGGTGTAAATCCTTGCGCCGTGTAAAAAGTATCAACCAGACAATAATAAACAAAAAAGCGGCTACCAAATAGGCAAATTGCATAGAGTGATTATACCATTAGCATGATATCAAAAGAATCACCTTACTTGAGAGGTGATTCTAAATATAATTTTTTGGTGCGGCTCTTGCAAAGTTATTCCAAACATTGCATAGCTACTAAAACGCTTATGGATGTGCGTCTTCGGGCTGAATCTGAGCACCGTGTAACAGAGGTGGGCCGGCGAGTTCCGGCATCTGCAGCGCAACTACGGCCCGAACAGGTCGATGAGCTTGTCCGGCTCTACGGCGAGATCAAGTCGGTCAAAGGGCTTGCCCGGCACCTGGGCGTCCACCACCACACGGTTCGCAAGCATCTGATCGGACGCGGCGTCGAGATTGAGCAGCCCAGGCAAATGAGCGAGGAAGAACTCGCGCTGGCGACCCACCTATATATAGACGAACAGTTGACCGCGGCACAGATCGCACCCAAGGTCGGCTTCACCGCAAGCACCATCGTGAAAGCACTCAACCGGGCGGGCGTGAAGATGCGGCCGCAAGTAGCTCGAGGCTAAGCGGCTCGATCATGGTTCTCGCGAACAATGGCTATCAGGATCTGCGCCATTCGTGTTGGATCGATCTGTGGATTCACCAAACTCGTGATCTTGGCGACGCATGGCTTGCCGCGACCCGGCATTGGAAGTGGCGCCAGCTCCACATCAAGGAACGGTGCGATGCGGACGAACGCCTTGCCTGCCTGATGCGGGAGAGATGGTCGGAGCTTCGTAATCGCCGCACGGTGCGCTCTCAGCTGGCGGTCCGCGAGAGACCTTGTGGGTTCGTAGAAGTCGTGGACCAGGATCTGCTCGGTCGGACTCAACATTGTGAATGCGAAACCGTGACGATCGAGCCATTCACGACGAAGTTGCTGATGCTGGAGCTTGTAGGTGGTGTGGGTAAGTCTTGTCATGCTCCGGATTGTGAGACGAAATGAGCGTGACGGCCAGCTAACCGCCGGCCACAGTTGCAAAGTGAGTGCAACCTGTCATACTCAGCCGCAGAACTGAATGGCATATAAAAGCCGTGAGGAGGTGAGGTTTTCAATGATTCAAATTGGCGATACGAATATCTACGTCGGCACTCGTGATGACAGTCGCTTGCGACATGATCCGGACTGGGCAGTCGTGAATACTGCGAAAACGGTTCACTGCGAGATCATGGGTTGGGGAAGCGCGACCCCCAAAGACCATCCGAACTACCTATCGTTCGAAGACGGGCAGCTCCTTTCGTTCAATTGGGTCGACGGTGGCTCATTCCTCTACAAGATGAGCGGCCCAAAATCATTCACCCGCGCTCTCGACTTCATCGAGCGCTGGAGCGAAAGCAAGAAGATACTTATAAATTGCGACCAGGGGCAATCGCGATCACCGACAGTAGCTCTTCTCTATCTCGCCAAGCGAGTGCACACTGTCTCCGATGAGTCGTTCGCGCAAGCGAGAACAGACTTTCAGGCGCTTTACCCGAGTTA
This sequence comes from Candidatus Saccharibacteria bacterium UBA6039, assembly GCA_002427805.1. GTDB lineage: Bacteria > Patescibacteriota > Saccharimonadia > Saccharimonadales > Saccharimonadaceae > UBA1547. The sequence continues at coordinate 11,647 of DIZB01000024.1, read as the reverse complement.
TGCGCCATCAGGTATTGCGGACTTCGTCAACACTCATTGGACAGAGATCAACTAGGTCCAGGATCTAAGGCAAGCAAAGTTGCCGAAGATCCTCAATTATCGAGTCCAGGTTAGCTTGCGGAATCAGCCCCGCCTCGAGGTTGTAGAGGACATACTGAGGTTTGCGGTGTCCCTCATTCCGAGGAAGCGCAACGATTCCCAACTCACTCTCCAAGTCATGATCGAAGCGTTTGACCTTCTGAGTGAAAGTTCCGGTCGCGTCGGTGATCGTCTTGGTAACTTCCGTATCGAGACTTCCGCCGCCGTCACCGTCGTAGAGCACTGCATGGTCGATACCGAAGGCGTTCAAAAGTGCCATAAATCGGTGAATGTTGTACTTGCCCATGCAATCAATCAGTGCCACTCCAGGTGCCGCCGCGGTCATAAGACCGCGCGTCGTCAGATAGGAGTACAGCCCAACTTCGCTTGGGCCCTCCACGAGCACCACCCGCTTGGCGAAAAAGGCTGCCGCTCGGTGAGGCTGTAGCCAAAGTTCCATCTTCAATGCGCTCATCATCATGTTCGCGTTGATGTCGGCCGGTTTGAGGATTGCAGACGTGATTTCGCCATCGGCTGCCAGTGCGGCGTCGAAGAAGCCATCTAGTTGAACCTGGTCAACCTGATGGCTGGTGGTTATTGCTCCATCGCGTCGAAGACGAACAAGTCGAGTTAAATCGTCCATCGATCGACTGACGAAACGAGAGCTATGAGTTGTCAGCAAGACCTGCGTCGCAGGGTCACTCGCGAGCTGCACCAAGCTGTCGTAAAGAACGTCTTCCTGAGATGGGTGCAGGAATGCTTCCGGTTCCTCGAACAGAATCCACGTCAGTTCGGGCGAAAACTCTTTCTTTTCTCCGGCTGGTTTCTTCGCGCCAGATGCGTATTTAGCAGCAAGTTTGATAAGCACGAAAATGAGATGGCGCTGAAATCCAGCGCCGAATCGAACCTGATCAATTTCGCCACCGTGGGCCTGGTCGAATAGCTGAGGCTTGATGAGCGACTTCAGCATTTCATCCGGCTGGATGCTTTGAATACCTAGGCTGAACGCAGCGTCCCAGCTGGCAATCTCGTCTGAAATCTCGGTCTCGAGAATCTTAAGCGATTGCCCGTCATCGCTCTCCTGCGTTTTAATGTCCTTCTCGAACACGGAAAACGCAGTGGTGAGCGCCCCATAGGCAGGACTACTCGATACGACCTTGGTCATGACCGTAGCGATGAGGTCACGAAGCGCGGATGGCCCGCTGAGTTTTGTGTGCTCATCGATCTTGCTCACCGCTGGAATGTAGACGACCTTGCCAACCTTGCCGGAGCCCACATTCTTGGCTCCGTAGAAGAGTGTCTCTGAGAGAACCCCGTCGACATATGCGTAGTAGCCAGCGCGGACCTTGCCATCTGTACCGGGTCCCGCTTTGAAGTAGTTGCGGACACGAAACGTTCCATCTGAGCTCTTGTACTCGTCTTTGAGTTGTGCAAGCTCGTCGGTAGAAGGCTTGTATTCAATTTCTATCCATGACTCGGAGTCAGCACCCGCTATGACCGGCACATCGCGCTCGTCAAGCCACTTCAGGTCGCCATAGAACATCCGAATCGAGTCGACGATGTTGCTCTTACCAGCGTTGTTTGCGCCCGCGACTAGCGAGAGCTCGCGTAGGCCAACGGTGGCATCGTGGATGCTTCGAACATTGTGAATCTGGATCTCGACTGCGCGCACGGTTCACCTCCTTGCAAATTTCCGATTATTGGATCTGCCCTGATTGTGACAGACCCCCAAGACTTTGCAAGCCACTGGCGTTGCTAATGCGACAACATCACCGGTACATCACTCCGGGGGTGGCGCGCATCCCGATTTGAGCTCAAAAACGTGTACCGGAGCGAATGACCTTGAAAAACTCCAACCCTCTGACAGGGGTCGATTTGGGACTCTGCCCTGCACGACCAGAACCTCGAAACAATCAAAGAGGCCGCACCGGTACGCTGCGACCTCTGTTGATTTCACGAGTAAACATGAGTGATATTCAATATTGGTGCGGGTACAGGGACTCTAACCCTGGACCTCATCCTTGGCAAGGATGCACCCTTAGATGTGATTATTTAGTTCGTATTACCCTAGATCAATACTGAACTATAATTTAATGTGCTATCCATAAATTAGCACACCTAAAAACATAAATCAATAGCCTTGAGCAGTTTCGTATACTCTTTTTAGTTGCGGATTTGAGTAATGTGTGTATAACTTTGTTGTGTCAAGGCTTACGTGGCCCATTAAATCGCCAATATATCGTATGTCTACCTCTTTAGAAAGCAGGTATGTCGCATAACTATGACGAATTGTGTGTGGGTGGATATTCTTAAAGTCAGATCGCTCACATGTGTTCTGAAATATACGACGTAAGGTCCCTGGCCGTATCCTTTTGCCGGTTTGCGGTGATATGAAAAGTGCCCTGTCACTGTCGTTCCTACATTTTAGGTATTCATTTAGAGCATCTTCTGCTCTTTGGTTGATAAAACCGATGCGTGGGTTCTTACTCTTACCTATTACTGTAAACTGTCTTTCTTTGATTGAGTTTCGGTCCAGTGAGCATAGCTCGTTATTACGGAGCCCTGTAGCAAATAGTAGCGTTATAATCGCTGCGTTTCTTGCCCTATTGACCTTACTGTAGCCCCTCACTGGGCGTTTCACCTCATCAATGAACTCGTATACCTCTTCTTCGGTTAAGTACGTGATGGTCCTCTTGGTGCGTTTAGACACCGGTATATCTTCATAGTTTAATACTTTATAGCCTTTGCGTCGTAGGTACTTGAGTACCATACGGAGGCATACGATGTTGTTACGGACTGTATCTGGTTTTTGCCATCCGGCAATGTGGTTTCGCCAATCTCTCACGTTGTCGAAAGTAATCGTTTCAATGTCCACGTCTCCAAAATATTTAATCAGTAGTTTTGATGTGTATATGTATGCTTCTTCTGTCTTTGGTGATAAGTTTCTCATCACAATGTAATCGTATCTGTATTGCTCAAATGCTGCTGATATAACAAGCATGGCTGACATTTCTTTCTCTACCCCATTAAGCTAATTTACAGATGATATTGACCAAACTATAGTCTTAAATATTCAAAGTTGATAGTGAATAATTTTTCACTTTTTCTAAACTCCGTCTCTTTTGCACAGATAAGTGAATAACTTACCTGGATTACTAGGGTTACCTTTTACGGCAGCCTCGTAGTTATTCCATATCTGTCCCTCTGACAACTTCCATGCAATCTTGCAATAAAATTTTCTGAATGCACTGTTACCAAACTTCGCTACGAGTTGGTCAGCTATTCTCTCTACACGTTTAGACTTCTCATACCTATTAAGTACTACATTGTCATTGTAATTGGATGTTGAATCAACATTTACATTGTCATTGACATTGTTAGGCCCGTTGCTCATCTGTTAACCCCCTATAATTTTTAGCCACTCAAAGATACCTCAATCCGTAGGGTATGAGTTATAACTTTTTTGTGACATTTAAAAGACCCGATCGAAGTCGTTTATATGTATTTGTCAGAGCATCATTAGAAAGATAAAGCTACAGTTGGTAGCTACTCTTTTTATCTAATTAGTCTCCGTCTGGAGTCACAAATTGGCGTTTGTACCTCTTACTTTACCCTTTTCAGTACAACTTGTCAATATGAAAAAGCAGCCAATCTAGGGTCGGCTGCTTTTATCATAAGGATGATAACAGATTGAGTATAAAATGCAACCGTTAGTGTCTTGAATCTATTAGTAAAAGGTATATCATGTCGCCACAACGAAAGGAAACTGAATGGATCAACCAGGAAGACCCCTAAAAATAAAGTCACTCGCTGTCCTTAATAAGAAAATTAAGGCTTATTTTGATTCCTGTGATCCTCACTGGGAGTTGGAAGAAGACTGGGTCCAAGCATACGACGAAGATACTAAAACTTACCTTGAAGATAAGAAAGGTAACCCAGTTTATGTTAAGAAAATGGTCAAAGTTAAGACAAAACAGCTCCCATACACCATCACAGGGCTTGCTTTAGCGTTAGGAATTGATAGGTCAACATTATTACGATACGGAGATAAGGAGCTATTTTACACCTCGATAAAGGGTGCAAAACTGCGATGTCAGCAATTCACTGAGAATGCTCTATATGCAGGCAACTCCACTGGCCCAATATTTAGTCTTAAAAATAACTACGATTGGAAGGATAAATCAGAGGTGGAACTATCTGGTGATATTAAACGCGACATAAAGGAGGAAGAAGTTGACGCTATCATCGCAAGAGCAGAGGCTCGTCAATCAAGCAAAACTGATAAAGCTTGACCGTCAAGCTGCATTAGATCCTGTGTTCTTCTTTGAACACTTTCTTTATACGTTTAATCCTAAGGTCACACCAAGTAACCTTCCCTTTGATCCGTTCCCGTTCCAGAAGGAGTTAATCCATGAGATTGTTGCTGCTATCGAAGGCGGATATGACATCTTCATTGATAAAACCCGAGAGATGGGTGTCACGTATACAGTGCTAGGCGTGTTGCTATGGTTTTGGAAGTATAAGGATGCGTCTAACTTCCTTGTCGGCTCACGAAAGCAAGACATTGTCGATAACGTTGGTGGTAAGTCTGTTGGTGAGGTCACGAATAAAGAGGAGTCGCTCTTTGGAAAGCTCGACTACATGCTTGATCGTATCCCTCAACTCGCCAAGCCTACAAACTTCACGCCAGACACTCACAGGACATACATGAGTCTTCGTAACCCAGAGCTAGGTAACGTCATCGGTGGTGAATCTGCCAATGCAAACTTCTCACGTGGTGGACGTCAGCGAGCAATCCTACTAGATGAGTTCGCATTCTGGGATAACGATGATGCTGCATGGGGTTCAACCGCTGACACAACAAACTGTCGGATAGTCGTTACTACTCCAGGTATCAGGCCAAATACGAAGGCTAAACGGCTACGCTTTGGTAAAGACGGCGAGAAGATCAAAGTTATCACGCTCCCATACCGATTAGACCCTCGTAAAGATGCAAAGTGGCTAGAAGAACAGAGGTCACGACGCTCAGAAGCAGACTTTAACAGAGAGATTATGATCGACTGGGAAGGCTCAACAGCCGGTGTTGTCTACCCAGAAGCACGCCGTAGAGAAGTTGGACTATTTCCATACGTACCACACTGGCCACTCTACATCTCATGGGACTTTGGTTTAGATGGTACAGCAGTCCAGTGGTGGCAACCAAACCCCACTAATGGTAAACAACGACTTATAGATGCCTTCAGTCGCACAGACATGCCTATCCAATGGTTCTTCCCATTCCTCGGGCTTCCACTTGATAGTAAGTTCCAGTATTCAACCGAAGAACTCGAAGCGATCAATCGTACAAAGATTATGCAGCGAGCTATTCACTATGGTGACCCAGACGTTAAGAAACGATCAATGACCTCAGCAGATTTAACATCAGTTCAAGAAGAACTGAGAAAGATAGGTGTCTATGTTCAAACGAATACAAAAGCGAATAAGTTCTATAATCGCCGCGAGACGACAAAGATACTATTACAAAAAGGCATTGAGGTTAATCAAACACCTGGAACCGACTACTGGATCGAAAGTATTGACGGCGCTCGCTATCCACAACGATCGGACACTAGTCAATCAACGTCTGCAATCACTCTACCAATCCATGATTGGACTTCACACCACAGAACATCAACGGAGTACTATGCAGTCAACTACAAACCACCAACAGATACCACGCACGTGATCGAAGTAGAAAACATATTTGATGAGGAAGGATTCCTAACATGAAAGAATACATAGAACTAGCACAAGCACATAACCAACGGGTCGGACAGTTTATCAACAACGCAATCTGTGAGTACCTCACCGCCAACAACAGAGTTACTACTGATGAGGAAGTAGCTCAGTGTCTGTTCTACCTTGATGACCAAACACTTTATAATGCTGTACGCCACTATGATAGGCTCCTCACTGCACGTAAGCCTGTTGGATTCACAGTCACGGAGAAGAAGAAATGACCGAACCGATAGACTTTAACCAACTCTTAGACGGACAGATAGAAGGTATTGAGTACGGTAATATACAACTCAACCTCAAGATCCATAGAGGAGCTTTATACAAAGTAGATACTGCTAAGTCAGTACTCGTAAAGATAGAAGGTAATAACCCAGATGCTGATGCTCTCGGTATTATCATCTCAGCTATGAAGATCCAACAAAAGAAAATAGTAGGTGATGGAAGCTTAGGTTTCTCAATCCTCTATCGTAAAAGTAAACCTGTACAAGTCCAAGTACAAGAGTTTATGCCGGAGCAAGTGTAATGAAATACATAACTCGTAAAGAATACCCATTCCCTATTAATTGGATACTAAATCTACGATTCAATTATAGGCTTAAACAAGGTAAACCTGCCCATGTAACATATAAGGGTAAGTTCTATGCTTACTCTGGCATAATTCACTTCCCTCAACAAAGAATATATTTTAAGGGAGACAAGACATTATGAGTAACAAACAAATCTTAGAAAAAGCTATACAGAAGGCTATTGATGGTGGGTGGGAACTGAAGTTCCATGGTTCTACACTTTGGAATGCAAGGGAGTTATCAAACTATATTGTCGAGTTTCCATACCAACATCCAATTGAAGCTTTAATCTTCAATCACGACTTTGCTAAGGCATTATGGGGTGAAGATACTCTATCACCTGAATACGGCGACATGGAGAAACTGAGCGCACCTGATTTACTTTGGCAATTCCATCTACAAAACATGGTCATATCCGACGACCCAATTAAATACCTAGGAGATAACATATGAGCAACCAATCTATCAACCCAGCTCCTCACTTCTTATTCTGTAAACCAATAGAGCAAGCAAGCTACACAGAGTCTGGACTTTCACTTGGTAATAAGTCAGATAGACCTATCCCATCTCAAGCAGTTGTTATTAAGGCAGGATCACTTGTAAAAGAGTACCTACCAGATCAAACCATTCTCTATCGTAGCTACGCAGCAGTAGAGATTGAACTCGGTAAAACAAAGTACATCATGCTTGAAGATGTTGATGTCATCGGTGAAGTTGTAACAATCGAAGAATAATACTGTTGACTCAATAGTTTTATCTTGTATCATAGCGGCACTAACACACGGTGCCCTATTTTATGAGGGACTATCATCGGTGCATACATGGGATCAAAAGCTCACTATGGCAACTGTACCGGAAGCACTTCCAGAACGTATTGGACGTTTTGTTTCAGATCACGAAGCTGGATGGCGTAATCAAGAGCTTATTCGTACCACTTGGTATGATAAAGAGCGACTTCTTGTTGGACGTCTTGCCGATCAGTACAGCCGTAAGACAGCTAGATCTCATGTTACTGACGCTCACCTATCAACTCTTGCATGGGAACGACAGATGCGTGTCTGCTCACAGTTACCTAGTGGCCAAGCCTACTCAGTCTCTAAGAAAGATGAGAAAGCTGCAGCACTCGAAAACCTTATCCTCTCTAAGTACATCATCCCTAACGCTAACAGTCAGTTTGATCTCTTAACAAAGCTCCGTATGACTGGTGTATACGCATCAACCTATGGTGCACAGTTCGTTCTTTACGACTACCGTATTGATGACGACTACATTGGCCCAGACTTCTGGTTAATCCCGGCTCGTAATATTACCTTCCAACCAGGACGTAACAACGTACAAGATTGTGCATGGGTAGACATTTCAACTGTCCAAAACAAAAACTATATCGACAACCTCATTAAAAGCAAGCCTGCAAGTTGGGATCTTAAAGCTCTCAAGGTTCTATCAGACGCTGTTAAAGATGGTGCAACTCCTTCACGGGATACAGACTACCAGAAACGTACAGCAGTTGAAGAGTCACGGACAACAGGATCAAACCAATCAAGCTCAACCGCACGTGTTGAACTGATTACTCGCTACGAAAAAGGTAAGTCTGGTCACTGGGTAACATGGGCCGCAGACTACCCACAAGCTGGTATCCTCCGTGATATTCCAAACCCTCACAAGTCCGGCAAGATTCCTATTGTTGGCCGCTACTGTTTCCCACTCCTTGATTCAGTATGGGGACTTGGAGACTTTGAGCGTGGTATGTCTATGCAGAAAGCAAAAGACTCGCTCATTAACCTCTACCTAGAGGCAGTTAAGATGTCTATCTTCCCTCCACTAAAGATTGACCTTGATAACGTCACTATCTCAACTATCCGTATGGAAGCTGGTGCTCGTTGGCTCATGAAGGATATGAACGCTGTACAAGCTCACGAAGCAAGTCCAATGGGTGTTCAAGAGTTCACACAGACATACGAGTTCATGACAACTGCTCTACAGAACCAGTTCGGCACGACTGATACCTCTACAAATGGTTCACAGGCCGGTAACCCTGCATTTGGTCGTACACCTGAAGCAATTCAAAAACTCAATCAAAAAGAATCAGCTCGTGATGCATGGGATCGTTACATGCTTGAAACATTCATCCAAGAACTATACGAAGGTATGATTAACCTCCTTGGTGAAAAACAAGAGAAACCAATCAACTTCCACTTGTTTGATAAAGACCTTGAAGACATTGAATCTCAGTTCAGCGATGAAGACTGCAAGAAACTCCTTACTAAATGGGACAACCGTTCAGCAAAGATCACTATCCCTAAGTCACTTGTCGGGGGTGCTTATGAGTTTGTTATTGACCCTAGCTCCTCGAAAGAATCAGACGAACAAGCACAACAAGAATCACTTGAGAAGATCCTCGGTGTCTACATGCCTAATATGCAGGTATGGGATCAAATCCTTACCGCTAACTCACAGAAGTTTAACGCAGCAGAAGCTCTTAAGCAATACATCTTTAACTCAGGTGTTAGTGATCCTGATGAGATCCTTGAATCAACTGAAGATGATGGTGATGGTAGTGATGATGAGTCTAACCCACAAGATCAAGCACAGGACGCAATGCAGCAACCTCAGCCTCAGCCTCAGGCACCAATGCAACCTCAGCAACCTCAGCAACCTCCTATGCCTCAACAACCTGTAGTACAGCCTCCTATGATGCCACAGCAACCAAGTACAGCAGATCAAACAGGCCAGATCCTTCAATCAGTACAGGCCGGTGCAGATCCATCCCAAGTTATGGATCACCTGTCTCAAGCAAGTAACATCCGTGACCCACAAGCTATGGCCGTTGCTAGTCAAATCTTACCTGGAGGAAACCGATAATGGGATACCTAGACGACAATGGCGCACTACTACCTGATTTAGCTCCCCTCATCCCTGAAGACATCGAAGAAACAATGGATGAACAGGATATTGTACTCGATAACGATGCACAAAGCCTTGCTAACCTTGCATTTGACCCTGGATTCAAACAGATACGAGATAAGTTAGAGAAATATGTTAACACTTTTAGATCTGGTGCAGCCATAGACTATGACAAATCTACCCCACTCGAAGTAATCGGTCAAAAGTTTATCATCTCAAGTACTCTCGCAGCAATGGCCGAAGACGTTCTTGGTATGGTAGAAAACGCTCAAAAAGCAGTAGCCGAAAGGGAGAATAAAAAACGTGAATCCCAAAAGTCAAAACAGTAATGAGGAGCCAACGGACGTCTATGAACACTCTTTCGACCTCAGCAGCATCCCAGAAGTCCAGTTATCGGGCCATCAGTGGATTCAGATGGGTAATGAGCTCAGGTGTACTAGTTGCTCTTTTACTCACGGGACTTATATTAGCAGTGATTATCAACTGTATGGGATCGACGATAGTGGTAAGCCTCTAATCCGCAAGATAGTAGTGAAAGATTAACCTTTCACTGGTGACCACCAAAATAGCGGTCACCAGCGAGCGGTTAAACCAATCGGGTGCTAGCAGCCTTATGCCAGATTAAAAAGAAGGAGATGTTATGGAAGATGAAAATCCCATTGCACCAGAGACGGAAACTCCAACCGTTGCAGAAGAAAGCAACGTACCTACCTCGTCAGTAGATGAACCAACAACTTCAACAACAGAAGTACCAGAAGGTGAAGTAACTTCACCAGTAGAGGAACCTGTCGTCGAACACAAGCCCGAGCGACCTGCTGAAAGTCGCATTCGCAGTTTGGTGAGTGAGAATAAAAGACTAGCAGAGGAAAATAGGAACCTCACTAGTGCGCCGATACAGGCACCGCAAACACAATCATTATCTTCAATTCTCGAAGGAAAGGAATCAGTTTCTCCTGAAGAGTTAGACCAGATTGGTAAAAACTTTGCGGCCCAGTCTAGTACGGCTACTGCTCAACTCGAAGTCAGCCTATTGCGTCATGAAATGGCACAAGAGAAAGCTGTCAACCAATTTGAGAATGACGCTAACAGCATTCAAACACTCTATCCACAATTAGATGAGAAAAGTTCTGAATACAATCCAGTTCTTGACCGTCTTATTACGGAACAGTGGGAAGCACAGGCTATCCAAGTAAACCCTAGCAATCCAAAAGTGAAGACGCTTAACCCTAATATCCGTCTCGCAGATGTTGCAAAGCGTTACATGGAGGCAGTTCAATCTGTCGTGGAAACAACAAAAGCTAACACTGCAGCAGTCCTTGATACACAGAGAAGTGAGGCAGCCCTCACACCAAACTCTGAACCTGCAACTCCAGAGAAACCATTTGAGGAGTTAAGTCTTAAAGAAATGGAAACGAAACTAAGAGCACAGGGATTACTCAAGGGTGTGAAGTAGTTAGTAAAACACTAACCACAAAAGAAAGAACCTAACAACATGGCTCAAGTAACAACAAGCAACCTCTCAGGTGAGCTCATCTCTTACCTACAAAAGACGTTCTTGGAGCGTGCAAAGAACGACATTGTCTTCAAAGAAGGTGCCAAAGTAGAAGCTATCCCAGCTAACTCTGGTAAAACAATGACATTCAACCGCTACACCCCATTAACAAACGTCGTCGCCTCAAACGTCCTAACAGAAGGTGTTCCACCAACTGCTCAGACAATTGCAGGTAACCAAGTAGTCGCTACCATCGTTCAGTATGGTGCAACTGCACAAATCTCAGACTTCCTAAACGCTACATCTATTGATGTTCAAGCTAAAGAGAAGACTGATGTTCTATCAACTCAAATGGTTGAAACGATCGACAACGCAATTCGTGATGAATTGTTCGCTGGTCTAACAGTCCTATTTGCTAACCAAAAAACCACTCTTGCTAACATTGCTGCAACAGACGGTCTTACAAGCAAGGATGTACTTCGTACACGTCGTGCTCTTAAGAAAGCTGCTACACCAACATACAGCGACGGTCGCTACATTGGTAAAGTTGGTCCTGACACAGCATTTGACCTCTTCCAAGACTCAACATGGGTTAACGCCCACACGTACAAGGATGGAGACAATCTGTACAACGCTGAAATCGGTCGCCTATGGAACATTCGTTTCATTGAGGCAAACCAAAACCAGAAGAGTGAAGCTAGCACAACTACTGTGTACTCTAACTTCTTCCACGGTATGGGAGCATTTGCAACCGTTGACCTAGAAAACATGCTTGGTGGTCTTTACGTTCACCAAGGTGGCAAGCAAGATACCTCTAACCCACTCGAAC
>DIZB01000015.1:15942-20150 GCA_002427805.1 Candidatus Saccharibacteria bacterium UBA6039 | reverse complement strand
GCATACTACTATACTAGTATGCTAGTATTAGACTATGCAGCCGTACGATACATTTATTGATCTCGTCTACTCAATTCGAGACAAAACTGTCCTCCAGGACTTTCTTATGAGTATTACAACTGATTCTGAACGTGAGGCGTTTGTGAAGCGTATAGAAATCGTAAAGCGACTACTGACCGGTGAACCCCAAGCTCAAATCGCAAAAGAGCTTGGTGTTGGCATTGCGACGGTGACACGAGGCTCAAAAGAACTAGCCAACGGTAAATTCCTTGCTCTCCGAAGGGAAGGTAATGATGAATCATACTAAAACCTGGCGACGCATCAAGTTTGATATAGATTACAGATACTAGTAAAAGGAAGACTATTTATGCGAACATTCAGATTCGAAAACCGTACCCTATCAAAAATATTTAAAGGAAACTGGCAGCTTGCGGGTGGCCATGGATATATAGACCATCAAAGTGCGATCGAAGACTTATTTGAATACGTTGAACATGGGGTAACAGTATTTGATGTTGGAGATATTTATATTGGTGTAGAAGAAATTGTCGGAGAGTTTTTAAAGCAGTACGGAGAGAGGTTCGGTGATAAGGCTAATGTGCTTCGCGTCCATACCAAATTTGTTCCTGACCTTGATGCCCTCGAAACATTGACCAGGCAGGATATCCGAAAAGTCATCGAGCGTTCACTACATCGACTGGGTGTTAAAAAGCTCGATCTTGTCCAATTCCATTGGTGGGATTACGGCAAAGGCGACTATATACAGGCAGCCAAATATTTAGAAGAATTAAAAAAAGAAGGATTGATAGAGACAATTGGTCTTACGAACTTTGACTATGAGCACACGAAACGACTAATCGAAGAAGGCGTGTCCATTAAATCGAATCAAATTCAATTCTCTCTAGTTGACCCTAGGCCATTTAACGGTATGCTTGAGTTTGCAAAGAAACACAACATCGCTATCTTTTGCTACGGCGTACTTGCGGGAGGGCTACTTGCTGGTTCTCAGCCAGGTGACGAACCCACGAATCGTTCGCACATCAAATACAAGCTCATTATCGACGAGGTCGGCAGTGAGTACTACAAAACGGTTTTAAGTGCGCTTCGTGACATGGCAGCACGTTACAAGACCACTCCCGCTACAATCGCGATTACCTACGCACTGCAGACCCCAGGCGTGACAAGCGTCATTGTCGGTCCGCGTAATGCCAAGCACGTCAAAGAACTTGACCAGTTAGACAATTTTGCGCTAAGTAGCGCCGATTATAAAAAGTTACGAGCTCTTGAAGAAGACTTACTTCGGACGCATAAGGATGATGTCTATTCATATGAACGAGACGTTACAGGCATGCATGGCCAGATTATGAAGTACAACCTAAATAGCATGCATGTAAGCTAAATGCATCGCCAGTATTGCTAGAAGTATTTGATTGTGTTACTGTAGGCCCAATTAGGACAAACCAAAGAGGTAGCACGGTAGTAACATTCCTAAGAAAAGAAGAGGTAAGAGCGTTCAATGAATGACTCGTTTAATTTATTTAATCTTGAAGTAACCGTCGTTGGCGACTCGGCTACATTTGTGTGTAGTCACAAAGTCGGTCATGCGTTTCGGGTTGAGGGTGAAAATCTTATTTTTAACGATGAAAATGATCGTTTCAGCTTCTATTCACTCTCAGCTTTACTGCCACTTTTGGCGGCAAAACAGCGTAAAAACGATAGAAACGACTGGATGAGCTCCGACGAATATATTTCGTGCCCTGATCCACATTGTGGCGCTAAGTTTAAAATTACAAGAGATGGTACACGCAATTTTAGTCATAAGGATGTAACAAAAGAACCAATTAAGGACGAGAGGATATAACATGAGTGACATTGGCGAAAAAATAACCAGAAAAGACATTTTGTTCGAAAAAACCCCCGATTCGGACGAACGGTTACAAAACCCAATACCACCAATTACACTTGTCAATGAGTACATTTTGGGTGAGATGCCTGATGATCTTGAAGCGATACGAAATGAAACCCTCACCTACGAAGAACTTCGCGCAAGGCACGCGGCTCTTCTTCTGGTCGCACGACCAGATATCGAGGCAAATACTGACGAGCAAGTAGCGCTCGTTACGCAATTGGGCCTCGGCTTTATGTTAGGAGCCTATCTTCCTCTAGAGAAGAAGGCCTATGAGACAGCTCCGCCAGAGTTATTGGAGCTACTTGAGAGCCAGGCACAACGCTTTAACCTGCCACGTCGTATGGACTACGAGCTGATTATCGATGTCAATACGAGTGAATATTTTAGGACTGGCGTTATGCATAAATTCCTAAAGAGTGAGAATTCACTGGGTGAACGAGACTTTTACCAAGGTCATAACGAAAGTGAGTTTTTCGTTAAACGTGTGGCGTCAACACTTCAGGATGTTATTGCAACGCCTGATGGGCCCGTTGTAGACGTGCTGCTCGCAACCGCAGCAGCGGACATGAAGAATTTCCGTCAGTATATGCAAAAGTACTTCGGACTCTCACTTGAGGCATTCGGGTCAATGCGCCCATACCTGGCTGAATACCCCGATGGTATTAGAAATGCAAGTGGCGCTTTTATGCCAAGTGTACAACTCGCAGAACTAGCACTACACAAGCCGACTGATGGACATCAAGTGTACCTTGATGAGTCGATGCCATATTTTCCAAGGTGGTCACGTCCAGAGATGGCTGATAAAAGAGAAAAGTCTCTCGCCGGACGAAACATTCAAGACTTACTTGAGTCTGGTGAACTAGAACTTAGCGAGGCTGGAATGAAAAGTCTTTTGACAGTGGTTCGTGAGTTCATTACATTTCGAACGACGCACAGCGCGGTCACAAGGCCTCAAATACCAAGTGTTTTCAAGGGCAGAGACGATGATCCAAAGAACCTTAACGCTCTTCGGGCGTTCGGAGAGCCGGATATCCTTGCCGACGGTGGCAAAGGTACGGCTGGATTTGATGTCGTAAACGTTCTGGGCGGTGCAACTCACCGGGTTGTCATTTTGCTCGACGAGCTGTCAGAAATTTACAAACGCCCCAAACATCATTAGAGTCAACTTAGCTCTTTACCTCTCCCATAAAAACCTGTATAATTTGTAACATACGTCGTGAGGTGGTATTATCCTCATGCGAAAAATAATTTAAGGAGAAATAATCAAAATGGCAGATTTCGATCGCACAAAGCCTCACGTTAACGTTGGTACTATGGGTCACGTTGACCACGGTAAAACAACACTAACCGCAGCTATTACATCAGTACTTGCAAAGCGTCTTCCTAGTGACGTTAACAAAGCTGTTGCTTACGCGCAGATTGACAACGCCCCTGAAGAGCGTGCACGTGGTATTACCATTGCATCATCCCACCAGGAATACGAATCAGAAGCTCGTCACTACGCGCACGTCGACATGCCAGGCCACGCCGACTACGTCAAGAACATGATCACAGGTGCTGCCCAAATTGATGGTGCTATCCTCGTGGTTGCTGCAAACGACGGTCCGTTGCCACAAACTCGTGAGCACGTTCTCCTTGCGAAGCAAGTTGGTGTGCCAAAGATCCTTGTTTTCCTTAACAAGATGGACCTTGCAGACCCTGAACTCGTTGAGCTCGTTGAAATGGACATTCGTGAACTTCTTGCAAAGAACGGCTTCGATGAAGACGCTCCAATCATCAAGGGTTCAGCTACAAAAGCGCTCGAAGGCGATAAAGAATCTGAAGACGCAATTATGGAGCTCGTTGCAGCACTTGATAGCTACGTTCCAGAACCAATTCGTGACCTCGACAAGCCATTCCTTATGCCTATTGAGGACGTTTTCTCAATCAAGGGTCGTGGAACAGTTGCGACTGGTCGTATCGAACAAGGTATTGTTAAGCTAAACGACCCAGTCGAAATCGTTGGTATCCACCCATCACAGCAAACTGTTGTGACTGGTATCGAGGCTTTCAAAAAGAACCTTAATCAAGGTCAAGCCGGTGACAACGCAGGACTCCTCCTCCGTGGCATCGAGCGTGAGCAAGTTGAGCGTGGACAAGTTCTTGCGAAACCAGGTTCAATTACTCCACACACTGAGTTTGAAGCTGAAGTCTACATCCTTAAGAAGGAAGAAGGCGGCCGTCACACACCATTTAGCAAGGGTTACAAACCACAGTTCTACTTCCGTACAACTGATGTTACTGGTGAAGTTGAACTTCC
>DIZB01000015.1:1158-15677 GCA_002427805.1 Candidatus Saccharibacteria bacterium UBA6039 | reverse complement strand
GCTGACAAAGAGCTTGTTATCCCTGGCGACACACTTACGTTCAAGGTTAAGCTTCTTGCACCTATTGCAATGGAGCAAGGTCTTAACTTCGCAATCCGCGAAGGTGGCAAGACTGTTGGTGCCGGTGTGGTTACCTCAATCGTTAAATAGTTAGACTCTTTCTAATATAAAATACCTCCTATACTTAGGAGGTATTTTGTTTCTAAAATGCGAGAGCCCCGCCAGTCCCAGAGGAACCGTCGGGGCTCTCGTCAATGGGGGCGGGGTGGATGACCCGTGTGGATCAGAATGAGACACTTGCTGACACGATGAGGTGGGGTTCCAAGAAGACCAACGTCAAGTCGAAGATATCCATTTGTATTTTTCGTCAGTTGACTCGTGAAATGCCGTCGAACTGCATGACCGAAAGCTTGCTTTCCTCTTCGTTCAAGAAGATCAAGGAGCGTTTTCGGCAGATGCTGAACGTGAACGACTGCACCAACGCCAGATGAGTGGGGGTCAGTGCTGACATTCTTGAGCAGCACGTCTACGACCATATCCGGTGATACGACATAATCACTGTCAACTTCGATCTTTTCGTGTATGCTCGTCCACCGCAAAATCGCGGCAGGGTCCGTTGATGCAAGTAAAGACACAGTACTCCGATGTTTCTTGGTCACGTAACGTTTACGCTCAAAAATAATATAACATTTAAAAGAGGAATAGTCAACTTGCAAATGTCCATTAATTTGGTATACTAATCGATGTATTATTAATCGTAGTGAGAACTCGGTCAGACGCGAGTAAAAGCGATTCGAACAGAGGTTACATTACCACGCTGATGTAGTTCAGCAAAAGGAGCCTACTAAAATGGCAGAAGCAAAAGAGACAAAAGAAGCTGGTCTTCGCATCCGTATTCGACTTAAGGCCTATGACCACAAAGTCATTGACCAATCAGCAAAGCAAATTATTGACACTGCGATTCGTACTGGCGCAAGCATTGCTGGCCCTGTACCACTTCCAACACGTCGTAGCACGTTTACGGTTGTCAAAAGCCCACACGTCTACAAAAAGGGTGGAGAAGCATTCGAGATGCGCGTTCACAAACGTCTTATTGACATTACAAATGCCAACCCAAAGACAATCGACAGTCTGCAAAACCTTAGCCTTCCAGCTGGTGTTGACGCAGAAATCCGTATGTAATTCCACGTACAAGCAAAAAGACTCCGTTTGATCGGAGTCTTTTTATATACACTTTATTTAGCCTTATCGCCTAGACAATATGTCGAGTATCTCTAAAACGTTAAGTTGGGTAGTAAGGACGACGATCTGCACAAACAAAATAACAGCAAGAAGAATTGACCAATAAATTGTCTGTTTAGTAATACGCATTTTGAAAAAATTACCATCCTTGCCTAGTTTGAATGATTTATATTTTGGAGATGGACCGATAAGGCCAGCAAGGGCAATAACTTTCTTTTTAGCTGCAGGCTTTCTCTTGTTTGCAACTGGTTTTTTCTTAACTGATACTTTCTTTTTAGTAGCCATAGATGCTCCTTATAATGATAGTTAGAAGTATGACGAATGTAGGGCATAAACACAAGCATAATGTGAAAAATCGAAACAGACTTGCTATACTAGTCGCATATGGGGAATCAAAAAACGAATACGTTTCGTCACATGCGCACAGTGTTTAGTAGCGTTATCCTTGCAACTGTCGCTCTATACTCGATCCTCACGCCTTTTTCGGCTGCAGCAAGCCCAAGCTGTGATCCAACCGGTTCACTATGTCAAATAGATACACTTTTAAGCCTTGGAGATAGCATGCAGCAAATTGGCGCTCCATCTATTAGCGATCCTTCGTGGCTGAAGCCACATGTCACGTTTACATATTCAATCGCAACCAAGGGCAATATAACTGCTGATATGACAGAATTCAGGCAACTCGTTAACCAGACACTCAATGACGCGAGGGGTTGGAGCCGGCTCAATCTGACGTTTAATGAGGTAGCAAGTGGCGGTAACCTCACTATTTACCTGGCAGAGGCTTTACAGATGACATCTTTCTCCGCAAATGGCTGTAGTACGTCATGGAGTTGTACGGTAGGTAATACCATCATTATCAATCAGGATCGTTGGCTTGCAGCAACAGATTCATGGAACGGCGGTGGCGGCAACTTGCGCGATTATCGAAATATGGTCGTCAATCATGAAACAGGTCACTGGCTTGGTCATAATCACTTACACTGTAGCGGCCCAGGGCAACTTGCGCCAATTATGCAACAACAATCTATAGATCTAGAAGGTTGTAAGGTTAATCCGTGGCCGCTTGATAGTGAGTTATGGAGTACGAGGTTATGATGCGTTATCAAAAAAAACGTCGGATGAGTAGGCAAAAAACGACGATCCTAGTGATTGGTATTATTATTGTTGCCTGCGCAGGTATCGTCCTAAAGTTTGGCATTGTTTCTGCCGCAGATAATAACGCGAAAACGTCAATAACGACTGCATCTGCAAATCTCGTGACGTTCACGACTGGTATAAATGGCGTTATCGCAAGTACTGACGTGCCAAATGATCAAAAGGTCATAAAACTTCAAGCCTACGTGAGCCAGGTAAAGACACTAGCAGATACAATTTGCCGTGATCAGCGATCGACAATATACTACGATGTTTTGCCTATCCATAACACGTGTGAGAAAGCACATAGCCAACTAGTGGATATAGGGACGAGCTCCGCTGCTATATATTCATACATTACGGACGAAATAGTCCTTTCAGCATTACTCCCTAAGGGTAGTACCAGCAATGGCCTGAGCGATACATACGACCTCTGGAACAGGACTAGCTCACTTCTCAGTGCCGCTAAAGTGGGCGAAGAAGCAAATAATATCAAATCATCCCTACAAAAAGCTGT
This sequence comes from Candidatus Saccharibacteria bacterium UBA6039, assembly GCA_002427805.1. Classification (GTDB taxonomy): domain Bacteria; phylum Patescibacteriota; class Saccharimonadia; order Saccharimonadales; family Saccharimonadaceae; genus UBA1547. The sequence goes on along the minus strand of DIZB01000015.1, from coordinate 12,781 downwards.
CGATGGCTACCGCGATGCCTGGAAGTCGCTTGTTGATGCAAATTCCAAGCAAGATTCAAGCGGGTTTAACGCTGCCAAAACTGCAGTTCAGGCGGCATATAGTTCGCTACAATCACAAAAGGATGTCTCAATAACACAGCTTGATGCGCTTGATACCCTGTTTACTTCAAAATACAGCGCTTTTATAAGTACGACAAAAGGCTAATATCCTTCTCTATAATCTTGACTGCTAACAGATAGTGTGATAGTGTTAGTTGGTAACTTATTACGAAAATAATAAATAATTCTTGGTGAATTGGTAGGTCTACATCCGTAGAAACCCCCTTGCACCAAGAATTTTAAGTGGGAGCAAAAGGGCTATGAAAGCACTTCTCGGTACCAAAATTGGTATGACCCAAATCATCAGCGAAAGTGGTGTTGCAATTCCTGTGACGCTTATTCAAGCTGGCCCTGTGACTGTGACTCAGGTAAAGACTATCGAAACCGATGGTTACACTGCAGTACAGATGGCATATGGTGAGGGTAAGAACCTGAGCAAGGCCGTGGCTGGTCACGTAAAGACAGCCGAAGTGACCCCGAAACATATTCGGGAGATTCGTGTAACAGACCTACCAGAAGGCCTCGTGGTAGGGAGCACGTTTGACGTGACAACCTTCGCACTTGGTGACATCGTTGATGCCACCGGTACGAGTAAAGGTAAAGGTTTTGCAGGTACTGTAAAACGTCACAACTTTAATACTAGTCGAAGCACACACGGTGGTAACGGAAACGTCCGTAAGCCGGGATCTATCGGGTCTATGTACCCACAGAAGGTGTTTAAGGGAAAGCGCATGGCAGGACGTATGGGTCACGACCAAGTAACGGTCAAAAACCTTGTTGTTGCTTATGTTGACCCTATTCACAATCTGATTGGTCTTCGTGGTGCAGTACCTGGTCCTAAAAAAGGCCTGATCGTAATCGGAGGAAAAGCATAATGGCTGAAACTACTAAACCAGCTGCTACCAAGACTGCGCTTCCAAAAGAAATCTTCGCCGTGGAAGTTCCAAACCACGAGCTACTAAAGCTTGCGTATGACTCATACCTTGCGAATGCCCGCCTCGCAACTGCGACCACGAAGCAACGTGGTGAAGTAAGTGGTGGTGGTAAAAAGCCATGGGCCCAAAAGGGTACAGGACGTGCACGTTTTGGTTCAAGCCGAAACCCAATCTGGCGTGGTGGTGGTATCGTCTTCGGTCCTCGTGGAAACGAGAACTACAAGAAGCGTGTCTCTACAACCAGTAAGCGTGTTGCGCTTCGTCAGGCACTGACACTTGCATCACAAGCGAAGAAAATTCATATCTTAGACTTTACAACGACTGGTAAAACCAGTGACGCTGTTAAGTTTATGACTGACAACAAACTAGAGCGCCGTGTGCTTCTCGTCGTTGATGAGAAAACACCACAGCTACTTCGTGCAACCAATAACATTCAGAACTTGCTACTTATCCGCGCTAACTACCTGAGCGTCTACCACATTCTGAATGCTGATGCGATTGTACTTAACGCTGGCTCTATCGCTGTGATTAAAAAGTGGCTTACAAAGGAGGAGAAATAATCATGACTAACCTCGTATTAATCCCCCGTGCTACTGAAAAAGCGTATGCTCAGTCACAAAACAACGTTTATGTTTTTAACGCTCCAACAACTGCCAACAAGCAGCAGATTTCTGCCGCTATTGAAGCACAGTTCAACGTGACTGTTATTAACATCAAGACGCTTGTTCAAACTGGTAAAGCCGTTCGTTACTCAAGTAACAAACGTTCTCAGCCAAAGACAACACACCGTAAGGACGCAAAGAAGGCCTATGTGACACTCGCTAAGGGTGACAGCATTACAGTCTTTGATGAAGTACCTGCAGTGGAGGAGAAGAAGTAATGGCTATTAAACTATATAACCCAACAACTCCAGCTCGTCGTGGTATGACAACTGAAGACTACAGTGAGATTACGACTCGTAAACCACTGAAGAGCCTTCTTAAGAGTAAGAAGCAAAATGCTGGACGAAACAACACTGGTCGCATTACAGTCCGTCACCGTGGTGGTGGTGTAAAGCGTCATCACCGTTTGATGAACCACAAGCTCGCTCCAGGGCTCACAGTAACTGTTGAAGAAATCGAATACGATCCAAACCGCAGCGCGCGTATTGCACGTGTGAAGGATCAGTTCGGTCTATATCACTACATCCTCGCTGATACATCGATGCAAAAGGGTAAAGTGATCGTTAGCGGCGAAGATGCTCCTATTGAAAGCTCAAACCGTATGCCACTTTCTCGAATCCCAGTTGGTACTCAGATCTACGCGATCGAAATTACTGCCGGTAAGGGTGCTCAGATGGTGCGAAGCGCCGGAACAAAAGCACAGCTTATGGCCAAAGAAGGTGATTACGCACAAGTGCGTCTGCCATCGGGCGAAGTTCGTCGTTTCCGTTTGGAGGCAACAGCTGCCATTGGTGTCGTTGGCAACGTCCAGCACCAAAACGTTAAGATCGGTTCTGCTGGTCGTAATCGTCGCAAGGGTATTCGCCCTTCAGTACGTGGTATTGCGATGAACGCTGTTGATCACCCGCATGGTGGTGGTGACGGTGGTGCTCACGGTGTGGGCCGTACGCCAAAGACTCCATGGGGTCAATTAACCCTTGGATACCGTACTCGTCGTCGTAAAGATGTCAGTAAGTTGATTGTTAAGACTCGCCATGATGCGAAGAGGAAGAAGTAACTATGAGTCGTTCACTAAAAAAAGGACCATTTGTTGATTTCAAGCTCGCTAAAAAAGTGGCGGCCTTGTCATCAGACGACCGAACTATCATCAAGACGTGGGCTCGTGCCAGCACGATTAGTCCTGATATGGTTGGCCGTACGATTGCTGTTCATAACGGCAAAGTACACGTACCAGTACTTGTTTCGGAAAATATGGTTGGCCACAAACTCGGTGAGTTTAGCCCAACTCGTAAGTTCCGCAAGCATGGTGGAAAGGATAAGAAGTAATGGCTGATCAATTAACTGTTAGGTCATACGCAAAAGGTGTCGATTTGACTCCTCGTAAGGTGTCTCTCGTTGCAAGCCTCGTTCGTCGTCGCTCTGTTGCTGATGCGCTTGTTATCCTTTCACACACACCGAAGCGTGCAGCACTTCCTGTCATTAAGGCAATTAAAAGTGCTGAAGCTAACGCCGTGAATACTCACGGACTTGATAGCAAGACACTTGTTATCTCAATGCTTTCAGTCACTGCAGCCGGTCGCCTCAAGCGATTTAAACCTGCAAGCCGTGGCCGCGCACTTCCTTTCCAAAAGAAATCGACTAATATCCTTGTTGAAGTAACAGGTGATGTAAAGCCGAAAAAGAAGCCAGTCGCTGCAAAAGCTGACGTGAAAGCAGAGGAGAAATAATATGGGACAAAAAGTAAATCCAATTAGCTTCCGTCTTCAAGTTCACAAGAACTGGGACTCTCGTTGGTTCGCTCCTAAGCGTGAATACGCAAAGTGGCTTAAAGAAGACATTCTGATTCGCGAACTCATTGAGAAGCGATTCGAAAGTCGTCCAACGATTAACCGTATTGAAATTGAGCGTTCTGCAAACCTTATCACTATTACGATTCACACAGCAAAAGCTGGTGTTGTGATCGGACGTGGTGGTACAGGCGTTACAGAGCTAAAAGCTGCAGTCGAAAAGATCGCTAGCCTACCAGTACGCCTCAACATTGAAGAAGTAAAGCGTCCTGAACTTGCTGCAAAGCTTGTCGCAGAGAACATTGCTCGTCAACTTGAGCGCCGTGGTAACTTCCGTCGTGCGATGAAAATGGCTGCACAGAACACGATGGCGGCTGGTGCAAAGGGTATTCGTATCCAAGTAGCCGGTCGTCTTAACAACGCTGAAATGGCTCGTCGTGAAAAAGTAATTGAAGGATCTGTTCCACTACACACACTGCGTGCTGATGTGGACTTTCACACTGCTCGTGCAAACGCTCCTGGCGTCGGCATCATTGGCGTTAAGGTATGGATCTACAAAGGTGAGAGGGTTTAGTTATGTTACTACCTAAGAAAACCAAGTACCGAAAAGTACGTAAAGGTAAGAACGATGGCATCGCAACTCGCGGCCAGTACATCGCTTTTGGTGATTACGGCCTGCAGTCACAGGGCAACGAACGTATTACAAGCCGCCAAATCGAGGCATCACGACAGGCTATGACTCGTCATATCAAGCGTGGTGGTAAGATCTGGATCCGTATCTTCCCTCACACACCTGTAACTCGTAAACCACAGGATGTAAAAATGGGTAGCGGTAAAGGTAATCCTGAGTTCTTCGTTGCGAAGGTCAAGCCAGGTACTGTCCTGTTTGAAATGAAGGGTGTCGATGAGGCTGTTGCTCGCGAAGCAATGCGTCTTGCGTCACACAAGCTTCCAATTAAGACTAAGTTCATCATGAGAGAGCAGGCATAATCATGGCTGACAAGAAAACAACCAAGGCAAAGCCTACTACTAAGAAAGCAACCGAAGTGAAAACGATCGAGCAATTACGCGCCGATCTTATCACGAAGAACGATGACCTATTGCAGGCACGTCGCGGTAATGCTGCCGGAGAGCTCACAAACCCTCGGGTTATCACTGTGACACGTAAAGAAATCGCACGACTTCACTTTGCTATCAGGGCATATGAAATCGCGCAAAAGGAGACTAAATAATATGGCCAAGACATTGACCGGTATTGTGACATCAGATGTCGCAAATAAAACAATCACCGTCACTGTTACTAGTCGTGAAACGCATCCTATTTATGGCAAGCAGTACACTGTCAGCCGCAAATACGCCGCACATGACGAGAACAATGACGCTAAAGTTGGTGACAAAGTTACCATCGTCGAGACTCGTCCTGTGTCAAAGCGTAAAGCCTTTAAACTTGAGACTATCGTTGAGAAATCACGCGGTGCGATTGAGTTGAAAGAAGAGGTGGCGTAATGATCCAACAAGAATCTCGACTTAAGGTCACCGACAACTCAGGAGCAAAGGAAATTCTTTGTATTCGTGTTCTTGGTGGTACAAAAAAGCGTTACGCACGCGTCGGTGACATTATTGTCGCTACAGTAAAAACAGCTAACCCAACTGGCGTTGTAAAGCGTAAATCAGTTGTTAAAGCCGTTGTTGTCCGTACGCGCGACCAAATCCAGCGTAAAGACGGCAGCACGATCGTATTTGACGATAACGCTGCAGTTATTATTGGTGATGACAAAAACCCTAAAGGTACTCGTGTCTTTGGCCCAGTACCACGTGAGCTACGCGACCTTGGTTATGCCAAGATCATCAGCCTCGCACCGGAGGTACTATAATATGGCGACTATAAAGCGAATTACAAAGGGTGACACAGTCAAGCTTATTAGCGGTGCAAACAAAGGTACAACTGGTAAGGTACTTGCTGTACTTACAAAGAAGAATGCCGTTCTTATTGAAGGTATCGGTAACAAACACCGTAACGTGAAGCCATCTCAGCTTAACCCACGCGGCGGACACAAAGATATTCACGTTCCAACACCTATTCATAAGGTTGCACTCGTTATTGACGAGAAGACTGGCAAGACGAGTCGTGTTGGACTGATCAAAAACGTTGATGGCGGCACTTCACGTGTTGCACGTCAGAATAAAGATAAGGAGATCAAGTAATGGTTACTAAAACAGCCTCTACCGCTCCTCGCCTGAAAGCCTTGTACAAAGATACAATCGTCAAGGAACTACAAGCCGAATTGAATCTTATGAACATCCATCAAGTTCCTAAGCTCGAGAAAATTGTAGTCAGCGTGGGAATTGGTAAGAATAAAGATGACAAGCGCTACTACGAAATTGTTCGTAATACACTTGAAAAAATCACTGGTCAACATCCAGTTGACCGCATGGCGAAGAAGTCAATTGCAGGATTTAAAATCCGTGCAGGCCTTAACCGTGTTGGTATTAGTGTTACGCTTCGCGGAGCTCGTATGTACGAATTCCTCGACCGTTTAACAAATGTTGCATTACCGCGCGTTCGTGACTTTCACGGCGTCAGTGCGAAAGCATTTGACCGCGAAGGTAACTACAACTTAGGTATTGTTGAGCAATCAATCTTCCCTGAACTCACATTTGAAGAAACACAAATCCTCCATGGTTTGCAGGCAACGCTTGTTATCACTGGCGGTGACAAGGCATATAGCCGTGCGCTTCTTGAAAAGTTTGGTATCCCTTTTGAAAAAGCTGGAGGAGCTCGATAATGGCTAAGAAATCTGCTGTCGCTCGCGACGAAAAACGAACGAAAATGATTGCAAAGTACGCTGCTAAGCGTGCCGAGCTTAAAGAGCTTGGAGACCTAGAAGGTTTGGCTAAATTGCCACCTAATAGTTCACCAACAAGGCAAAAGAACCGCGATAGTCTTGACGGACGTCCTCGTGGTTACATGCGCCGATTTGGTCTTGGTCGTATTAACTTCCGAGAAAAAGCATCAAAGGGAGAAATCCCTGGCATAACTAAGAGTAGTTGGTAGGAAAGGAAACGAATATGTCATTACAATCAACTGACCCAATCGCTGACCTACTAACTCGCATTCGAAATGCAGTTATGGTTGGCAAAAACGAAATCCGTGTTCCTTCAAGCAAATTGAAGGTGACGATTGCAAAAGAGCTCGTTAAAGCAAAGTACTTAAGCGACGTTAAAGTCGAAGGTGCAAAGCCCCGCGACATCTTGGTTGTTACAATTAACAAACCAGGTGAAAACTCAAACATTACTGAGATTACTCGTATGAGTAGCCCAGGACGTCGTGTCTATGTTGCTGGTTCAGATATTCCTCGCTACAAGAGTGGTCGTGGAATGATCCTGATCAGCACAAGCAAGGGTATTATGCCTGGACACGTTGCATATAAGCAAAACATCGGCGGTGAATTACTGCTGAAGGTTTATTAGAAATTTAAAGGAGAATAGATATGAGTCGAATCGGAAAACTACCAATCCTCGTCCCATCTGGCGTGACAATCACGATCGACAATGATTCTATCACTGTAGTAGGCCCTAAAGGTCAACTCGTGGTGCCTCATTTGTCAGATGTGACTGTTACTCTTGCTGAGGGCAACGCGATTGTTACACGTAAAGACGATGAGCGCATCGCAAAAGCGCAACATGGTTTACAACGAGCCCTACTAAACAACGCTGTTAATGGTGTTGTCAGTGGCTTCGAGAAGAAACTTGAAATAAACGGTGTTGGTTACCGTGTAAACGGTGGCGGACAGACAATTGAAATGTCACTTGGCTTTTCACATCAAGTTCACTACACCGCACAAGAAGGTGTAACGCTCACTGTCGATAAAATGACCATTACAGTCAGCGGTATCGACAAACAGCAAGTTGGACAAGTTGCTGCTGAAATCCGTGCACTAAAGAAACCTGAACCGTACAAGGGTAAGGGAATTAAATATGCTGATGAAGTTGTACTTCGCAAGGCTGGAAAGGCTGGTAAGTAATATGGCTAATTTTACAAAACGACTCCGTAACCTTGGTCTCCGTAAAAACCGCGTTCGCGCGAAAGTATCTGGAACTGCTGAGCGTCCTCGCCTAAGTGTCACTATTTCTAACAAGCACATCAGTGCACAGATTATTGATGATGTGAAGAAGCATACACTTGCTTCAGCAACGACTGTTGGAACAAAGCAATCAGGCACAATTACTGAACAAGCTGTTCTTATTGGTACAGACATCGCTAAAAAAGCGAAAAAAGCTAAAATTACGACTGTTGTATTTGATCGCAACGGCCGCCAGTACGCTGGCCGCCTCAGTGCGCTAGCGGATGCAGCACGAGCTGAAGGATTGGAGTTCTAATATGGCTGACGAAGTAACTACTCAAGCAACACCAGCTGAAGCTCCAGTAGCAGCAGCTCCACAGCGCAATCAGCGTGGTGGTAATGGCGGTGGCCGACGAGATAATCGCCGCGATCAAACACCAGCTGAGCCAAAGCAATTTGAAGAAATTGTCATTAATATCGACCGTGTCTCACGCGTTGTAAAGGGTGGACGACGTTTCCGCTTTAAAGCACTCGTTGTTGTGGGTGACCGCAAAACGAAAGTTGGTGTTGGTGTCGCTAAGGGCGCAGACGTACAAGCAGCGGTTGCTAAAGCAACTGATGTTGCTATGAAACACCTTATCGAAATCCCTGTCGTTAATGAGACGATTCCTCATGAAGCAGAAGTCCGTTTTACAGGAGCTCAGGTACTTCTTAAGCCTGCAGCACCTGGTACCGGTATTATCGCTGGTGGTGTTATCCGAACAATAATCGGTGTCACTGGTATTCGTAACCTTCTTTCTAAATCACTCGGTTCAACTAACAAGGTGAACATTGCATATGCAACGATTGATGCACTAAAAAGTATGGTTTCTCGTGATCAATGGGTGAATGCGCCTACCCCTAAAGCTAAAAAGGAGACAAAGTAATGACGAAGTATCATGAACTCCAAGTAGCCGCTACGCCCGACCGTAAACGTGTCGGTCGTGGTATCTCTGCTGGTCAGGGTAAAACCGCCGGTCGTGGTACTAAGGGACAAGGCGCCCGAACTGGTAAGAAGCTCGGTGTTATGTTCCAAGGTGGTTCACGTCCACTTGCGAAGGCTGTGCCAAAAGCACGTGGCTTCAAGAGTATGCGTACTGCCGCACAGGTTGTCTACCTAGATCACCTTAACGCATTTGCTGGTAAAACCGTTGATAACCAAAGCCTTTTCAAGGCTGGTTACATCGCAACACCATTTCACGCTGTAAAGATTATCGTTCGCGGTGAACTTACAGAAAAAGTAACGGTTCACGTTGCTGGAGCAAGTAAAGCAGTCCAAGAGGCAATTACAAAAGCCGGTGGAACTTTTGTCAAAACTGCGGTACCATTGAAACAGAGTACCAAAGAAGCTGAAAAATCAGATAAAAAATAGTGTATTGCACTTTCCTAGAGTAGAATCTCTTCTACTCTAGCGGAGTACCAATAACGTCAAATGTGAGGGTAAATCGACCGTGAACTGGAAAACAATCTTTCAATCGTTTAAAAACCGCGATATGCAAAAGCGTATTGCGATTGTACTAGGTATCATTATTGCCTATCGCCTGCTTGCACATATTCCTGTGCCACTTGCTGCACCGACACAGCTAAAAGAAGTTATTAATAGCGTTGTGAGCAGCACCGACTTCGGTGGGTTCTTAAACCTTCTCTCTGGTGGAGCGCTGGCGAGCTTCTCGATCGTCCTTGTGGGAATGAGTCCATTCATTACTGCGTCGATTATCACACAACTCCTTACAAAAGCTATTCCAAAGCTTGAAGAGCTCCATAAAGATGGTGAATCTGGCCGTCGTAAGATCAACCAATGGACTCGTATGATTGCTGTGCCGCTTGCTGTCGTGCAATCGATTGCCTTCATCTATATCCTTCGTCAGACAGTGCTCGCAGGTAATACAACGGTGCTTTCCAACTCATCGCCAATTGAGTGGATAGTGGCTGTGACTGCTATGACAGCCGGCTCAATCCTCCTTATGTGGCTCGGTGAGCTGATGACTGAACAGGGTATTGGTAACGGTATCAGCCTCATTATCTTTGCAGGTATTATTAGCCAACTTCCAGGCACACTGACAACACTTGGTCAGTCACTATTTAATACATCAGCTGGTGTTCTTCATGTCTTCAACTGGTTTACGATTCCAGTTAATCCGTTGGCGTTTGGGGTGACCGTCGGCCTGGCACTTGCATCGCTGATCGTCTTATACGTCTTGGTGAAGGTAAACGAGGCCCAGCGCGTCATTACCGTTAACTATGCAAAACGTGTGCAGGGTAATAGTAGCTACGGTGGCATCAAGAGTATTCTTCCTGTAAAGCTGATCGCCGCCGGTGTGATTCCTGTGATCTTCGCCGTAGCTTTCTTGTCACTACCAGCATTTATCGGACAAGTACTGAAGGCAACTGGTAATGCAGCTTATCACGATATTGCCGCAAACCTCATCCTTTGGTTCCAAACACCAAATCCAGGTGCCTTTACTGGCACGACGCTTGAGGCATTTATCTACCCAGTTGCATACTTTGTACTTGTTATCCTCTTTACATACTTCTATACCGGTATTGTCTTTAACGCGAGCGAAATTGCCGAGAATCTCCAAAAGCAAGGTGGATTCATCGAAGGCGTTCGTCCTGGTAAAAACACCGAGCAGTACCTTAGCCGTACGGTCAATCGTTTAATTCTTTTCGGCTCACTTGTGCTTGGTATTATCGCCGTTATGCCGTTTGCTGGTGAATATTTGCTGTATAACATTGCAGGAATTAGCAACAGCAAATTATCTATTGGTGGTACTGGTCTTCTGATCGTGGTCTCGGTGGGTCTTGAGGCGCTTCGACAGATCAACAGTCGTGCGCTCATGGTCACATATGATGACTATCAATAACAAATAAAGGGGTGTGGCATGTCGCTTGAAATAGAATTTGCTGAGAAACGACATATGACTCGGTGGGTCATCCTTATTCTTGTTATAGGCCTTCTTGTAGCGAGTGGTTGGGTTACCTATCGGTGGTATACGACAGGTCAACTTCCGCCCTTACCATTACCTTTCGCTACCGCGGATACATCAGTCGATGAGTCGAGTGTATCAAGCCTTGAAGTGAGCCAATACACTGTCTCGGCACTTCAGCCGCGGTATATTGATATTCCATCAATCGAACTCACAGATACACGTATTTACCCAATTAACCTCAGTACGAGCAATAGTTTGCTGACATATGCGTCAAATATTCATGATGTTGGCTGGTACGAGAAAAGTAATACTCCAGGTAACGGAGGTGTCGTACTGCTGGACGGACATGCAAAAGGCGTAAGCCAAACTGGGCCTTTTTTACACGTCGGTGATCTCGTAAAAGGCAGTAAAATAATTATAAAACGTGGTGATGGTACGATTTTCACATATAGTGTAGTTGATGTCCAAAATCTCACTACGGATGACCTTTACACTACTGGACTTTCTCTTATGAGTAAAGCAGCCGAAAGTAATACAGAGTCGCTGAATATTGTTGCTGACGCTGGTACGTGGATACCGAAATTGAACATGTTTGACCATCGCATTCTTGTTCGTTCGTCGCTGACCGATACGCCAAGCAATTAGATCTGACCTATATATCAAACAAAATAGCCTGCATGTTGACTTGTGGGTGCCGTTCGATATAATAAGTTTATCAACATAACGCGGGTTAGAAACACGAGCGTTGTATTTTACTTGATATTAACTGTTTACGGATACACCGCAGTAGTGTATAATCTACTACTGTAACTTATGGCTAGTATTAAGGAAGTAATTAAATTGCAAGGTAAGGTGGTGGAATCACTGCCTAATACTCAATTTAAGGTAGAACTTGAGAATGGCCATAGTATTATCGCTCACATTTCGGGCAAAATGCGCAAGCATTACATCCGTCTTGTACCAGGCGATAAGGTAGAAGTTGAGTTGACCCCTTACGATCTTAGTAAGGGCAGAATCACCTTCCGCCTAAAGGATTAAACGTAAGGAGCTAGGAGTTTTAACACTTATGAAAGTTCGTGCAAGTGTCAAAAAAATTAGTCCAGATGA
>DIZB01000015.1:0-939 GCA_002427805.1 Candidatus Saccharibacteria bacterium UBA6039 | reverse complement strand
AACAAGCAAAGGCAGGGTTAAGCATGGCTCGAATTTCTGGGGTAGTGATACCCGCTGAAAAGCAAGTGCAGATCGCTTTGACGTACATTTACGGCATCGGTCCACACTACGCATCGACCATCCTTGCGGCGGCCAATATTGAGCCGACCACTCGGGTGAAAGATCTCACCGAGGCTGAAGAGCAACGTCTTCGTGAAATAATCGACGCCGATTATACTACCGAAGGTGATTTGCAACGTCTCGTTACTAACAACATTAAGCGTCTCAAGGATGTCAATGCATACCGTGGCCTTCGCCACAAAGCAGGACTCCCTGTAAACGGTCAGCGTACTCGTACGAATGCACGAACTCGTAAGGGCAAGGGCGTGGCTGTGGGCGGAACTCAAAAGAAGGCAGCGTCTAAGACGTAGAAAGGAATAGATTATGGCAGATACTAAAACGACAACTCGTAAGAAAACGCGCCGATCAGTTCCTTCTGGTCAGTTGCACATTCAAGCGACGTTCAACAACACAATTGTGACATTTACAGACAAAAAAGGTAATGTTCTCACGAGCTCTAGTGCTGGTGCAACAGGTTTCCGTGGTAGCAAGAAGGGTACGGCATACGCTGCTCAAGTTGCTGCTGAAAAAGCCGCAGAATCAGCGAAGAGTCTTCACGGACTTAACACTGTTGATGTATTCGTTAAAGGTGTAGGCCTTGGACGCGATGCAGCAATCCGTGCTATGGGAAACTTTGAAATTACCGTTGATAGCATTAAAGACGTAACGGGCGTACCTCACGGTGGCGTTCGTCCACGTAAAGCGAGAAGGGCATAGGTTATGGCACGAGATACTTCTCCTATTGTTAAACAGAGCCGAAGGGAAAGCTATGCGCTTCACCCTAAAGCGCACAAGATCATGGCCAAAAAGACCGGTATTCCTGGTCAGCATGGCGGTGGT